>JANPDX010000698.1:0-26413 GCA_031431695.1 Dehalococcoidia bacterium | reverse complement strand
CGGTAGACGCGGCTCGAAGTCAGGGCGTCGAAGGTATCCGCCACCGCGACGATGCGCGCCTCGAGCGGGATCTGCTCGCCGGCGAGTCCGTCGGGGTAGCCTCGGCCATCGACTCGTTCATGGTGAGAGCGTACCGCGCTGGCGACGTGCTTCAGCACACGAGAGCTATTCGCGATGTGCGCGCCTCGGGCGGCGTGGTGCTTCATCGTGTCGAATTCTTTATCAGTGAGCTTTCCGGGCTTCATGAGGACGGCGTCGGGGACGGAGATTTTGCCAACATCGTGGATCCGGCCGGCGGTCACAACGGCCTCGATTTGTCCCGGCGAGAGGTTCATTTCGCGGGCAATCGCCTCGGCGTATTCGGCGACCCGGCCCATGTGATGTCGCGTGTACGAATCCTTGGCTTCAACGGCCGCTTCGAGTGATTCCAACGTCTGTTCGTCTGTCGAATGAACGTGGTCCAGCGAGTCGCGGAGTTCGATAGCTCGTGAAAAGACGATCAGTGACCTGGCCCTGGCGGCTTCGATTACCCAACCGGCGATGAGCATGCAAAAGGCCGCGAGCAGCAGGCTGTGGTACAGCCACCAGCTGACGTGCCAGAGCTGCCCGTAGTACATCGAGACCTGGGCCTCGGCGAGGAAGGCGAGCGCCCCGACCATGGCGAGTTGGCCTGGCAGTTGGGTCAGCCTCCAGGAACGGAAGTAGCGCCATGCGCTGAAGCCGAGGAGGGTGACCGTGGTTGATGCAAGAACGGTGTCCCAGGGCCGCGTGCGAGGCAGCCATTCCCACATCTCCGGCCGCCAGAGCATGCTCCCCAGGTAACCGAAAAGCAGCACCAGGGCGACGCCAAGGATTGCCGTGGGGTACTTCTGTACGAACTTCGAACCAGGCCAGCTCGTTGGCAACACACTCAGTGCGATGAAGATGGCGCCAACGGTTTGGCTGAGGCCGGCGGAAATGATCACGGCATACGGATACTCGCCAGACGCCAGGATGACTCCGGGGGTGCCCAGGCCATGCGTCGCGAAGATAAGGGCGATAGCGATGAAGCCCAGCGCCAGGTAGACCGTCCGTGTACTTCGCACGCTCTGTACGGATAGCGCCAACGCCGTGCCGATGGCGCCTGACAGGAGTGCCGCCACGGAAACCACCCAGAAGTGGCCGGTTGGGTTCATCACCAACGGGTCCCATCCGGCGACGTTCCGCATCAGGACGAACCCGAACAGCGGTGTAATGACCGCTGCCCCGAACACTATCCGCGAGACGCGCGATTGCATGCGTCCTCCCAAGGCTCAAGTGGATATTCGTCAACCAGGGCCGCGAAGGTTAGCCCGGCGGGTTTCCTTAACATTCAGGTGGCGTTAGCGAACGACGAGCCGCCAGAAGCCGCGGACCTGGTAGCTGCCACCGCGCTCGGCTTCCACCAGTTGGAATCCGTCCGGGAATTTCCCGAGCAGCCCGCGAATCGCGAGGTCCAGTTCCTGGCGGGCAAGGGGCGCGCCAAGGCAAAAGTGAACGCCATAGCCGAAGGCCAGCTGGCGATTATCGGCACGTTCGAAGTCGAGCTTATCTGGATTCGAGAAGCGTGCCGGGTCGCGGTTGGCCGCGCCGACCATCACCTGGACTTGTTGGCCACGCCGGATTGTCCGTCGCCCCAGCTTCACGTCCGCTAGAGCGAAGCGCGCCACGAAGTGTGTCGATGTTTCGAACCGTAGAAGCTCCTCAACGGCGGCTGGCGTGGCATCGGGGTGGGCACGCAGCCAGGCCTGAGCTCCCGGATGTTGGGACAGAACCCACGCGGCATTGGCAATCGCCATGGTCGTCGGTCCGTTTCCCGCGAGTGAAATGTGGATGAGCATCATCAACATCTCGTCGGGTTCGATGGCGCCCTCGTCGGAGGCATCGATCAGGACTGAGAGGATGTTGGCAGGCGCGGAGTACGTCCGCGCCTCCGCGATCCGGGCCAGGAATCCGAGCATCTCTTCCCGCGCCCCGGTGGCTGCTTCCACCACGCCGGGCTGTGAAGCCCCTTCGGCTCGCGCTCGCATCAGCGCCAGGGACCATGTCCGAACAGATTCGAGGCTCTCGGGCGGAAAGCCGATGTAGTCAAGGACAGTGGTAACCGCCAGCAATTCGGCGAGAGAAGAGACGAGTTCGAATGGCGTGCCAGGGGTCGCAGGCTCCAGCAGGGCCGCTACGTGCGCTTCGATTCGCGCGCGCTGTGCCTCTATCGCGCGCGGGGTGAACGCTCGGTTCACGATGGTTCGAAGCCGTTCATGGTGCGGTGAATCGGAGTTCCCCATGATCGGGGCATGGCCAAGGGGTACCTCGGCCCGCCGCCGCGCAACGTTCGCCCCGAACTCGCCCGAGGCGTTCACCGGGTCCGAGGAGAACGAGTCGTCGTCCTGGAGAACGCGCAGGCATTCGGCATACGAAGTGACGACCCATGCGCCGAGGTCAGCACTCCAAAGTACCGGCTCGGTGGAGCGGATGCGATCGAGAATGGGGTAGGGATCCTCGACGTACGCGGCTCGGAACGGATTGAAGATAGCCACGCGCGATAGTGTACCGGCAACAAACGCTTCGGCTCGGGGTCTCTCCGGAAAAGCGTAGCGCCGGGCGAGAGGCCCGGCGCTACGACGCCCCTTGGGAACGCGGGCCGGCGCGATCGAGGTAGATCCGCTGGCTGCGTTCCCGGCCACCACCCCCCGGAGGTGGCCATCCATATAGGAATACGCAGACCTCCGAATAAGGGATCTCCGAATCGTGAAAGTGGGGGCCAGCACGATAGGGTGTGAGCGTGCAACGGCAGCCCGGGAACCCGCGGCCAGTATTCGAAGTGAACGTGCTTCTGGATAAATTCAAGAAGCCGCAGTACGCGCTCCCCGCAGCGATAGTGGTCGGCATGCTCGCAATTGCCTTTGGTGTCCAGCCAAACGGGAAGAGCAGTCACGCATCGGACATTTCAACCGCGGCGATTTCGCGGCCGCAGACCACCGTGACCCAGTCTGTTCCCTCGCCGTCCGCCACGGCGGCGGCGAGCCAAACCCCAAAGGCGACGAGTTCGGCTAACACGACTGGTACCTCCCAGGCGCTCCAGCCCGGGGCCCTGGCGGGTGGGACTACCGTCACGTCCGACGTCGCCGGCGCACGGTCTACTCCCGGCGCCGCATCGCCTACCGTGGACCCGGCGCTCCAGCGCCAACCAACCCAGTGCGGCGCCATCAAAGAGACCACCATTGCCCTCGCCGTCGAGCAATCAATCAGCGGCGTATCGATAAAGGCGACCCGTGCCGCCGTCTACCCGGTCGAGTACTTCCGCTGCATCTTGATGGCGACAGGGGGCCAGGAGGCGTACGGGCTGGCGTCCTCGGTCAACAAAGCGGAAGAACAGGGCATGACCCACATCGTCCTCGTCGATGTCTGGATAGCGAATGCCTCGAAACAGTTTGGCCAGGTGAACCTTCGCAACGCCTCGTTGTCGCTTGCCGGCCAGACGTTCCCGCCGCTCGCCACGCTGGGCGGCCGGTCGGAAGTGGTTGTGTCCTCGGGGCAGGGCCGGAACCTGACGGTCGTTGTAGCGGTGCAGAACTCCGTCGGCGAAACCACGGGGCCGATGACGCTGCTTGTCGAAGGGCCGCTTACGGGCGGCAGTCTAATCGCCGGCAAGTACCAGCTCTTTCTTCCGACGCCGTAGCAGCTTTTCCAAATCGTGGCCCTGCGCCATGCTTCGCGCATGCCTACTTACGACCAGATCACCATTGGCGATAGCGCTTCATTCACCAAGACCATCAGCGAATCCGATGTCTACCTGTTCGCGGGGATCACTGGAGACCTGAACCCTGCCCACGTTGACGCCGTCACGGCTGCAAACGGGATGTTCAAACAACGCATCGCTCACGGGATGCTGAGTGGTTCATTCATTTCCACGGTCCTCGCGATGCAATTGCCCGGCCCGGGCACCATCTACGTCGGCCAGGAACTCTCGTTCCGCGGTCCTGTTTTCATTGGCGACACGATCACCGCTCGCGTGGAGTGCGCGGAGAAGCTTGAGCCACGGAAGTGGGTGAAGTTCAAGACTACGGTGACCAACCAGGACGGCAAGCTCGTCGTCGATGGCGCGGCGACGGTCATTCCGCCTCCCGCCTGATTCGCCGGATCGACCGCATCAGCTGATCGCGGCCCTCGCTTCGCATTGTTGTTGGGTCACGCCGGCTCGGACAAGCGGCTGGAAATGCCGAAGCGCCGGACCGGCCAGTCGCCACTGTGAGGCGCACTGAAGCCACTCGGTCGCGTCCTCATCACGCGTAAACGTGCCAAGCCGCTCATCGAATCCGCCCAGCCGGGCCAATCGCCGGCAGTACGAAAGCTGGTCCGGCGCGCAGATCACAGCAACGCGTTGGCCCGGAAGGATGCGCGCTGCCAGCATCGCGCCAAGGACAGCGAGGATACCGGGCTGATGTTCGGCATCGCGGAGGTCGCAGATGCAGCGAGCGATGCCCCCGGCTTCGGCGAGCGCAAATGCCTGCGAGACGGCTCGGAGAGCTTCCTCCGGAGATACGCGTCCGCTAAACGACACTCCCAATAACCCATCCTCAGCCCGAACGCGGATAACGTACACGACGATCCCTCCCCGTGAGTATGATCGCCGGGGGAGCGATTGGCACTAGGTGAAGTCCCGGATTCCGCGACCGGGAGTTACCCGGCAGCCTCGAATCGGACTGCCGGAGCGACGTCTCGCGGGCGGACTATCGAGAACGTGCAGCGTCCGTCGATGAGCACAGCTAACCGCGTTGCGACGTTTGCCACGAGGTCTGTCGGGGCCCGTGGCACAATCAGGATCGCCCCGTCATGCCACGCAAGATCGTCGTATCCGCGTGAGAATCGTTTGAGCAGCCACGCCAGTTCGAACAGGTCAGTATCCGGGATGGGCGTGCAAAGCACCGCCGGACGGTCCAGTTTCGACGCGTCGATGAGGGGCAGGCAGGTGTCGGTGTCCCAGGCGCCGGTTTCTCCGCGGGAGGCGCGCGAGAGAGCCGAGGTGAGCTGTTGTGGAGTGACCGGCACCGTCGTCCAGGCTCGAGCACCGGCCTCCAGGGATTCCGCGAGGTCTCGCTTCGCGCGGAGGGGAGCCAGTACGACCGCTGCGATGTCGAGGCCTCGTCGTTCGCGGATAGTCCGCGCCGCCCGGCCCGCGGCCGCCGCCTGTGTCAGCAGAATGTCCGCGGAGTCGGCGGCAACGATCATCCCCATTGAGGCACAGGTCTCGGAAACCACAGTGCGGGTCGCGCGGTCTTCGATATCGAACCGGACATGCAGTCCCTTGAGGTTCGGGTGGGGCCACTGGCCGTACGGGCCATCGATGTTGCGGTCGGCTGCCCCGCGGATCGTGCGGCCGTCACTGGCAAGGGCGGTTAGCCACGCTTCGCAACCGGCACAGACGAAGATCTGCAGCCGTTCGCCAGAAGGCGAGACCCAGGCGAGTCTCGCCGCTCTGCCGGTCGGCATTTCGAGGCACACCTGGCACTGGTCTTCGAAGACGAGCTTGCGTTTGCCCGCGCTTGGCCCGCCAAGCACGGCCTGAATGCCGTCAGGCGTTCGCGCCGCCGCCGCAAGGTTGCCGAGCCATTCCGCGCAGGGGCCGCACAGCGGCAGGTTCCCTCCGGGGCGATGGGCATCTGGCCGCCAGCTACGGTAGAGACGCAGCGGCCGGATCTCGAATTCCCAATCGGTGGGTAGCTGGCGCCCGCAGCACGGGCATCCGGTTTCATTCATGTGCAGAGAGTATCGGGAGGTAGGCTCTTGGGCTTAAGGGGCCGCGGCTATTACTAACTTGAGAAGGTAAGCGGCTGTTGGCAGCGGTTCGGCCCTCTCTCCCCGGCCCCCTCTCCCGACTCCTGCGTCGCGGGCGAGGAGGAGTTGCGGACGGCTCGTTGAAAAATGAATTGCGGCCAACTCGTCGAAGTGAGTGTTAGGCGAAGGACAGTTCGACGACGATTGCGAAGTGGTCACTCGGGAATATCGTTGAGTCTCCGGCGGGGTGCCGGTTTGCGGCAAGCGTTGCGGTCCGGGCCCGGACACTGCCCGCGAGCCAGATGTAGTCCAGGCAGTTCGGCTCGCCGTCGATGTCCATCGTTTCGGCCTGGATGCCCGAAGGCCAGGTGACCGCCGGCTCAGCGCCGCGTACGGCCCGATACGCGGACGCGTATCCGGCCCCGGTCATAATCCCGTAAGCCGGTTCATGGGGCGGCGTGTTGAAGTCCCCGACGATCACGCTGGCGTCAGCGGCGGGCGCGGCCTTCATCCATGCGACTATCGCCTCCGCTTGTTCCACCCTCACTCCCGGCTCTTCCGGCTTGTGATGCAGATGCGTGTTCGCGAACCAAACCGTCTTGCCTTCGATCAGCACCAGGATCCGGTGGGCCGAGCGTCCCGTGCTGAGCCGAAGCTGTTCGTGAACCTGGATCTCTCCGGCGGCGCAGAGGATGGCATTGCTGAAGTACGGGCGGGTCTCATGTGGCGAGACGAGGCTCTTGTAATGGCGCCCTGGCAACTGGCCCGAAAGAAAGTCGTCCTGGCGCGGCCTCTCCGGGCCGCCATCCGAGATGATGACTTCCTGGAGGCCGATGATGTCGGCGTCGATTTCCGCGAACGCCGCGCCCAGAAGCGGCTTGCGCTCCTCGTAGCGGTCGGTGATGTTTCGGATGTTATAGGTGGCGACGCGGAGGTTCATTGCGGCGGTGATTCTCCCACTTCGGTCAGTCAAGTGCTCCCGATTCGCGAAGGGCTTCGCATATGCGAGTGCCCGTTTCCGGACTTGCGTCCATCTCGAAGGTCATGATTGCCAGTCCGTGAATCGCCGGAGAGGCAACGAGGTCCTTCAATGTTGCCGTGAACGCCTTCCAGGCAGCGGCCTCGTCACCGGTCGCGAGAACTTTGCGCAGCGCAACGGGAAGGCGGATGCCAATCCGTTCCTCGATGCGCTCGCCCGCTTCGAGTGTGAGTAAGGGCATCGCCATTGCGACCACCCTGACCTGTGGAGACTCTCCCGCGATGGCGTCAGCATAGTGCTCGATCGGGGGGGCATCGAAGGCTGGCTGGGTCTGGACGTAGGTTGCCCCGGCTCGGAGTTTCGCGGCGAGGTTGCGCAGAATCGCACCTTCATCGCGCCCGTACTGGTTGAGGGTGGCGCCAATCATCGTCCCGGGTAGCGCCTCCTGAGTCATCGCAATCACTTCGCGGATGGATGGAGCATCCGGAATGTCATCCGCGAAGTGGTCGCCAAGGATGCACAGCACCTGGCGGATTCCGCCGATGTGGGCACGTTCAAGGTCGGCTGCAACTTCCGACCGGCGGCGGCCGCGAGTGACCAGGTGCCAGGCGGGTTCGATCCCGGCGGCGAGGAGCTCGATGGAGGCGTCCAGGCTGGATTGTCTACCGGGCCGCTGGATCACGTTGATCGCCTGGGCGGAATCGTTTAACAGCCGTGCCCGTCGAAGCAGAACCTTCGTGTTCGGCTGCTGTGGCGGTGTGATCTCAAGCGCCACGGCGAACCGCCCGGCCTCGAGATGTTCTTGAAAGCGCATCAGTCTAGGTTGGAATGCCGCGCGGTTGGCGTCTACCCAAAGCTGCCCTTGGCGCCGCGCAGGCGAGGATCCAGCAGGTCACGGAGTGCATCGCCGAGCATGTTGAAACTGAAGACGGCCAGGGCGATGAACAGACCCGGCCAGACGACGCCCTGGACGCGCACCGAGGCGAGCACCTGCGCCTGGTTCAGCATTTGGCCCCACGTTGGCTTGTTCGGGTCGACGACACCAAAGCCGAGGAAACTGAGCGCTGCCTCCGCCAGGATCACGCCGCCGAGGCCGATAGTCGCCTGGACCATGAGTGGGCCGAAAATGTTCGGCACCACATGCCGGAGCATGATCCGGGTATCGCGGCAACCGATGACTCGGGCGGCTTCCAGGTACTGCGCCGAGCGTACCCCGATGACCGCCGCGCGAATGACGCGAGACCCGCCCGCGCCGCCAAGAATTCCCAGCACCAGGGCAAGCTTGAAGAACGTTATCCGCGGTTCATCGAGGGGCAATGGCCCATCGATGTCCCAATGGCCGATCATTTGCGGTAACGCAAGCAGTACCACCAGGGCCGGCAGCGCCATGATCGCATCAACGAAGCGCTGAACGATGGCGTCGTACTTGCCGCTGAAGTACCCGCAACTCACTCCGATGGCGAGCGAGATAACCGAGCTGATACTGACAGCGATGAAGCCGATGTACATCGCCCAGCGGGCCCCATAGATGGCCCGGCTGAAGACATCACGCTGTAGCTGATCGGTGCCCAGCGGCTGCGACCATGACCCGGCAACCGTTCGGTTGCCGGAAATCACGCTGGTTTCAACGCTTGTTGGGCAAAAGACCGTGTCCTTGGGGCCGAGGCAGTAGTTCTGCAGACGTGGGCCCGCATTGGTGTCCGCCGGGTCGTGCGTTGCGAACAGTTGCGGGACCACGGCGAGGACGAACAAAACGACGAGGATTACCAGGCTGGCGAATCCGAGAGGCTTACGCCTGGCGAGGGTCCCGATGAACCCGAAGAAGCGTGACAGCGGGGTGTTGCTTGACTGGCGGCCGAGGACGACGGGTACTGTCGCTGCTTCTGCCATCGCGTTAGACCCGTGCCCGCGGGTCGAGAATCGTATAACTCACATCGACGATGAGGTTTACCGTGATAACGGCGAAGGCGAAGAACAGGGCAACGCCCTGGACCACCGCGAAGTCTTTCTGGGCGACGGCCAGGATGAGATGCCTGCCAAGGCCCGGTATGGAAAAGATTTGCTCGAAGGCAACGGTGCCGCCGATGAGCGTCGCCATGGTCAGTCCGATGACGGTGATCACTGGGAGCATGGCGTTTTTCAGTGCGTGCCGCGTGATGATGACGCGTTCGCGGAGGCCTTTGGACCAGGCTGTGCGGATGTAATCCTGGCGAAGCACGTCGAGCATCATCGTCCGGGAGAAACGCATAACCTGAGCGGAGGTTGCCAGCGAAACGATGAGCGCCGGCATCCACATCTGCTGGAGGTTCTTCGCCGGGTCATCCGCGAGTCCGTGATAGCGGATGGGCGGTATCCATTCAAACTGCTTGGCAAGCACCGCAAGCACGATGGACGCAATCAAGAAGCCGGGCACCGAAAGTCCGAAAATGGCGAACGAACGCAGGACATAGTCCGGCCAGCGATCCTGCCGCATAGCGGAAAATACGCCGATCGGCACTCCGATAAGCACCGCGATGATGACCGCAAAGAAGGCGAGCTCGAACGTGACCGCGATCTTCGGACCCATTTCAGTCAGCACTGACCTGGAAGTGTAGGCCGATTCGCCCCAGTCGCCACGCAGCACGCGTCCCATCCAGGCTACGTATTCGGTCGGCAACGGGTTATTGAGCCCGTATTCATCCTTGATGATTTCGGCCTGCTCTGGCGTGTAGCCCTCCCCGAGACGGGCGGCGACAACGGAGTCCGGGTTGAGCCGAATCATCCCGAAGATCAGAAACGAGACAATCAGCAGGGTCGGGATGGACAGGAGAAGCCGTCGCAAAACGAATTGGTACATGGCTGGCTCCGGCGAGGCTGTGACTAAGGAGAAAACGATGGGGAGCCGTGGCTCCCCATCGTTCGTTGCGGTGGTGTTGGGGCTAGCTCTTGAGCCAGACGTTTTCGGGCATATAGAAGCCGGTCGCGAATCCGAAGGACGCCGGATTCTTCACCTTCGCGGACCAAACGGTGAGGACGCCGCGCGAACCCATCCAGATCGGCCCCGGGTTGTTGATGATGTCCCGCTGGATTTCCAGGACGAGCGGCAAGCGCGCCTTGTCGTCGTAAATCGTCGACTGCTTCTCAAGCTTCGCATCGAGTGCCGCGTTGCCGTAGTCGCCGTAGTTGCGCGTGCCTTTGTTCTTCGTATCGGAGTGGTGATACAAGACGAGCTGGGCATCCGGGTAACCGCCGGAGAGGAAGAGCGTCGTTGCCAGGTTGTACTGGCGGTTTACTTCCCGTGGGAGAAAGTTCGCGGCGAAGTCCGTGCCGACGTTTTCCGTCTTTACGGTGACGCCGATGTCCTTCAGGTTTGAAACGACCACATCGTGGATCTTCTCCGTATCGAAGGCGGTCACGGTCAAGACGGTTTCTTCGAAGCCGTTGGCGAGACCGGCTGCTGAAAGCAACGCCTTCGCCTCCTTGATCTCGTCCTCCCGCTTGCCGTAACCGGGGAGCTTCAACAGTTCGGCCTCGGGGAGTGCCCAGCCGGGCGCCGCGGGCGTCATCGGACCGCCGACGAAACCAAGGCCGCCGAAGACGGTGTCATACACCTGCTTGCGGTTGATGGCGCGCCAGAGTGCCTGGCGAACCTTGGGGTCCTTGTATCGGTCTTTGCCGTGGTTGATGAGCAGACATTCGCGCGTCGGGGTTGGCGCCCGGGTGATGACGAAGTTTTTGTCGGTCTCGATCGTCTTGGCGAGGTCGGCGTTCGGGAAGACTACATCGGCCTGGTTCGCGCGGAGCGCATTGAGAGCCTGTTGCGGGTCGGTCTGGTGGTTGTACTCAATGGCGTCAAGCCATGCGGTATTCGGTCGCCAGTAACCATCGGGTCGGCGCTTCAACGTCAACTTCTGGGCCGCAACGAATTCCGTCAGTTCGTAACCGCCGGAGCCGATGGCGTCGGCTGCCGTCAGGATGGCGTCCTTGCCCCGAGCCGCGATTTCCTTGGGAATGATGAAGTTGTACTGGTCGCTCATGACCGCAAGCAGATCCGCCTGGGGAGACTTCATCTTGAACTGCACCGTCTGCGGGTCGATAACGGTGATCGAGTCAACGGCACCAAACTGGCCCGCGCGTGGCGACACGGTTGCGGGGTCGCGGATGCGGTCGAAGCTCAGCTTCACGTCTTCGGCGGTGACCGCCCGGCCATTCACGGGGGCCTTGTTCTGCCATTTGGCTTCGGGACGAATCTTGAACGTCAGTGTCAGCCCGTCCGCGGGAACTTCCGGCAGGGCCGAGGCGAGGTCGCCTTCGATCGAGCCTGGTTTCTGAGTGCTGAAGCGGACGAGCGTATTACCGATGGCGCCCCAGATGCCCAGCGATTCGGTCGGCGTATTGGTCCTGTGTGGGTCGATGATCGACCCGATGTTTCCGAGCAGCCGAACCGTGCCGCCCTTGACTGGCTTTTCGGTCGCATCAATGGTCGGCGCAATCGGCGTGAGGTTGCTGCTGTTGTTGCCGCCGTTGTTGCCGTCGTCGTCATCGCCGCAACCGGCAAGTGCCAATCCGGCGAGCCCAGCCGCTGCGGTCGAGCTGCCCGCGAGTACCCTGCGCCTGCTGAGCGAGCGCTTCCAGTAGGAATCCCAGTATTGAGACATTTCCCCTCCAAATGGATGTACCTTTTTGCGCGGCATCTGCATCGTGAGAGTGTCTCGCCCGCTCGTCAACTCACTGGCGAATAACGCTCTCACCGAGGATGTGTTCCCGTGCCTCGGCTACTACATATAACGATCCCGTCACGCAAACCAGATCTTCCTCGCTGGCGTGGGAAAGAGCCGTATCGAGCGCATCGCCAACCGATTCTTCGGCGACCGCCGCCGGCCCGAGGAAGCCGATCTCCTGGATCATCTGGTAAGGGTCCATCGAACGCGGGTTGTTGAAGCGTGTGCAGACGATGAGCTCGGCCAGCTTCGCCAGCTTGAACCCCATCTCGCGGACATCCTTGTCCTTGGTGCAGCCGATGATGAAGAAGCACCGCCGCCACTCGAAGTATTCTCGCAACGCGACCGCGAGGGCGGCGGCGCTCTCCCCGTTGTGGGCGCCGTCGGCAATAATTAACGGCCGCTGCCCCATCACTTCGATCCTGCCCGGCACCCGCACATGGGCGATGCCATCGACGATCGCTTGCTCGCTCATGGGAAAGCCGCGAGCCCGGATGGCCTCCGCCGTCGCGACCGCCGTCGCTGCGTTCTGCACGAGGTGGGTCCCGAGCATGGGGGTGCGCATCGTTCGCTCTCCCTCCGGGCCGATAAGCCGGAACGACTGCCCGAATGGAAACTTTTCGAGCACTTCGTACTGGTAGAGGGAAGCGACATCGATGAGCTTCGCGCCGACTTTCGCGCAGCGCTCGCCAACCACCTCCAGGACCGCCGGGTCACGTTGTGGCGCCACGACGGCGGTTGAACCGGGCTTGATGATCCCGGACTTGTCTTTCGCTATCTCCGCGGGCGTGTTGCCAAGGATGGCCGTGTGCTCCAGCGAGATGGGCGTGATGACAGCCACTTCCGGCGGATCGATGACGTTGGTCGCATCGAACGTGCCGCCCAGGCCAACTTCCACAACCTGCCAGTCGACCCGCGGTATCTGCGCCCGCACGAGCCAGAAGAACAATGCCGTCAGGACGCCGAACGTACTGACATCGCCATGGACGCTCGCCCGCTCCGCCTCGACGGAGTCCTTGATTGCCGAAAGGCCGGCTGCGAACTCTTCGGGCGATATCGAATCGCCACCGATCGCTATTCGCTCGGTGAAGGAGTGCAGATGAGGGCTCGTGAACAGCGCCACGGAGTTGCCCCCGCGCTGCAGAATGCCGGCGATCATCGCCGCAGTCGTGCCTTTACCCTTGGAGCCAGTGACGTGGACAGTGGGCCGGCCGCGCTGGGGGTCATTGAGCCGGGCGAGCAGCGACCGCATCGATTCGACGTTCATCGTTGGGTTGGGCGAGGCCTGGAAGCCGCGCTCCATATCGGTCAGCGAGAGGAGGTAGTCGAGCGCTTCGTTGTATTCCACGGGCAGATTGTAACGAGCGCGCGCCTACCGTGGCCGTTCGACATTCGCCCCCGTCGCTTGGAGAATGCGCCCTATGGTGCCCCTGCCAGCACAGTTCGAGCCCTGGTTGAACGGCGTCGCCGGTTTTGGCGACTCACGCGTCGTTTCGATTGTCCCCGTCGATGGCGGCGCCTCAAACATCACCTGCCGCGTGGAACTGCTTGGCAGTGGGCCGAGGGCCATTTGCCTGCGGATGCAGCGCGACCAGGGAATCTTCGAACCATATGACGTCGTCC
Organism: Dehalococcoidia bacterium; assembly: GCA_031431695.1. Classification (GTDB taxonomy): domain Bacteria; phylum Chloroflexota; class Dehalococcoidia; order Tepidiformales; family Tepidiformaceae; genus Amarobacter. The sequence continues at coordinate 13,318 of JANPDX010000698.1, read as the reverse complement.
GCGAAGGGCGAGTAATCGAAGCACTCCTGGGTTCCCCTGTGCCCGTACCGAAAATCATCGCGAAGGAATCATCTTTAAAGCCGCTTGGCGCGCCGTTTATTGTGATGGAGTGGGTGAATGCCCCGCATATGGGCGTCGCGCCCAACCCCAGTTTTGCGAACTTCACCCGGGCCGTCGCAACGATCCATGCGCTCGATTGGCAGGCCCTGGGCCTCGGCTTTCTCGGTGTCCCCGAATCACCTCAAGCCGGGATCCTCGCCGAACTCCTCGCGATCGAACGCCGCATGCCCGCCTTCGGCTGCGAAGACGACTCCATGCTTTCAAGCGCGCTCGACATCTTGCGTGAGGCAGCCCCAACCACAGGCAGACTCACCCTCTGCCAGGGCGATATCAACGTCTTCAACTACCTGTTTCACGGCGAAGATGTTGTCGCGGTTGTGGACTGGGAGCAGGCCCGCATTTCCGACCCCCGAGGCGATGTCGGCCAGCTTGTCGCGCTCTCTCACCTGAAAGGCTCGCCGTTCGGGCCAGCCGAATCACAGCCGTTCGTGCATGCATACGGCGTTGCGTCTGGTAGGGCCATCACCGGGATGGCGTATTTCCGGGCGCGGTGGCTGTTCGAACTCGGCGTGATCTACCACGGGTGGATGCGTTTCAACAACAGCGAGCCCTGGTATAACCTCGCGCACCTCACCGGACTGTTGGAGCAATCGCTCGCCGAGATCGCTTGATGGGCTGGCGGGAAGCACTCGCCGCATACCTGTTGGCCCGGCTCACGGGAGCTTCCAGGGTCGAAGTCGTCAACGTTCGGGGCATGCCCGCCGGTGCCAGCAACGACACCGTTAGCTTCGATGCGCGCGTCCATTGCGACGGTCTGAGCTTCGATGTCCCGCTCGTCCTCCGCCCGCAGCGAGCGGACGGGATCCTCGCGCCCTACGATGTTTCGCGTCAATTCCGGGTGATGCGCGCGCTCGCCAACACCGGGGTGCCCGTGCCGGCCGTCGCATGGCACGAGCCCGATGCGAATGTCCTCGGCGCCCCGTTCTACATAATGCAGCGAGTCTCCGGAGAGACACTGCCACTATTCTGGTACGGGCAGTCTCCGCGGCTCGACGTGGCAGCCGAAGCCCTGGCGCGAATTCACGCTGTCGATTGGCGCGCGGCCGGCCTGGACTTTCTGCTTCCCCCCACGCCCGCGAGCCCAACGCCGCTTGAAAGCGAGATCGCTGCGTGGCGCGCCCGCGCGGAGCGCCTCAGGATCGCACGGGCGCCGCTGCTTGTGGCGTTGGCCGAATGGCTTCGGGCGAACGAGCCAGGCGATGCGAAGCACTCTCTGCTCCATGGCGACCCCAACCCGGGGAACTACCTCTTCGAGGGTCAGCGCGTGGTGGCGGTCGTGGATTGGGAAGTCGCCGCCATCGGGGATCCCCGCTCGGACCTGGGCTTCTACTCGGCGCTCCACACCGTTTTTGGCGGAATGCCGATGCCGGACAGTCGCACGTTGCTTTCAGACGCTTACGAGCGCGTGACGGGCGTGCCGCTTCACGACCTGCAGTACTACGAGGCGACCGGACTCTACCGCATGGCGGTGGTGATGGCTGGTTGGGCCGGCCGCTTCATCGGCGTGGGGAGTGGCTCGACCATGGACGCTATCGCCCGACGGCTTTCCGTGCTTCTCGGCCCGCGGTGGGAAGCGTGAATACGAACGTCGTGCCCTTGCCGGGTTCGCTCGTCGCCCAGATTTCGCCGCCGTGGGCGCGAACGATTTCCCTCGAGATAGCGAGCCCGAGCCCATAGCCCTTCTTGGAGGAACCCGTGGTGTTTTCGCCCCGGTAGAAGCGTTCGAACAGGTGCGGCAGATCGTTCTGGGGGATGCCTGGTCCCGTGTCGGCCACGGTTATCTGGAGGGCCCCCGGCTGTAGGTCGCGACACGCCATCCGCACGTGACCGCCGTCCGGCGTATGGCGGAAAGCGTTGTCAAGGAGGTTGTTGAGCACCTGTTCGAGCCGGTCGAAGTCACCCCGGATGTGGGCTCGCCCCTGGAGCGAAATATCCAGCCCCACTCCGCCCTCCTCGCTCCGCAGCGCAAAGACTTCGCTGACGTGTTCGAAGAGTTCACTGAGGTCGATGTCGTCCTGTTGCATCGGCACCTGCCCGCTCTCGATGCGGGACAGGTCGAGGAGTTCCTGCACCAGGCGAAGCACGCGGTTGGATTCGTCGCTGATGATCTTCGCCGAACGTTCGATCCCAATCTGGTCATCGATCGTGCCGTCGAGCATCGCCTCGCTAAAGCCCCGGATCGAAGTCAGGGGAGTCTTCAGTTCGTGCGAGATGTTCGCAAGGAAGTCGCGCAGGGTTTGCTGAGAGCGCTGGACCTCTTCGGTCATCCGATTGAAATTGGCGGCAAGGTCGCGGACTTCGCGAGGACCTGTAACCGGCACTCGCTGGCGGTAATTGCCGCGAGCGACGCTCCGGGCGGCGCGCGCAATGTTGCGCAAAGGCGCGGCGACGCTCTGGCTGAGGGCGAAGCCCAGGACGAGTGCCGCGGCCACGCCAATCAGCCCCGAAAACACCAGGCGGGGAAAAAGATCGCCTGTTATCTCGCCCAGGCTGGCTGCCGGACGGGCAACAATGATCGCCGAGGCGTTTGTGCCGCGCAGCGATGCGACCACCTCGCTGCTGAGCGGCATGCTCACACAGAGGAGGTCCGGACCGGCCGGCAGGTCCACGCGGCAGCGGCGGGGGTCGGTGGGTGGCGACCCCACCTCTTGCGCCGCCAGGTCCCGCACGATCGCTCCGTCCAGGGGCACGCCACGGCTCTGAAAGAGGCCGGGGATCACCTTCCCTTCGGAATCGATGACCGCCACAGCGGTGTCGCGGTTGAAGCTGCCCGACTCATCGCCGTTGAAGAACGCCGCCAGGTCGATGAGCACCTCGTTGGGCTCCGGCGCCGGAGTTCGCGGATCCCCCGCTGCCCGGTCGATGACAAGTCCTGCTTGCGAGTTCACCAGCCGCCCGAGGTCTTCGAGGTTGCCGTACGAAATGGAGTCGCGGTACTCGCCCAACTGAAGCAGCAGGCTCAGGGCGGCCAACCCCAGAGTCACCGCGATAATGAACAGATAGGTTGTGAACAACCGAACCTGGAGGCTACCCAAGGGGCGACTCCAGTCGGGGGGATGGATCGGCTACTGGCGGCCGTTCAGCGCGGCGCGATGCCTCGGGAACGCGGGCTCCCGCCAACAGGCCCACTTTGCCTCCCTCAGCGGGAAGGCTAAACGGGAGGTTCCACCAGCTTGTATCCGACGCCGCGCAGGGTTTCAATCTGTACCTTCGCATGGTTCAGCTTGGAACGAAGGTGCTGAACGTGCACGTCAACCGTACGGGTTTCCCCCGCGAAGTCGTAGCCCCATACCGAGCCCAGCAGTTGGTCGCGCGTCAGGGCGATGCCGGGGTTTTCCACGAACGCTACCAGCAGATCGAACTCTTTTGTTCGCAGGGTGAGTTCTTCGCCATCAACGCGAACCTCGCGGCGGGCCTTATCGACGGATAGGTTCGCGACGGAAATGGCGTTCTGCGGCTTCCGGCCACCTTCCACTCGATGGAGGATGCGTTTGACACGGGCGACCAGTTCGCGAGGGTTGAATGGCTTGGTCATGTAGTCATCGGCGCCGAGTTCGAGGCCCACAATTTTGTCGACGTCCTCGCTGCGGGCCGTGAGCATGAGGATGGGGACGTCGCTCTCGCGGCGGAGTTCGCGACACACCTCGAAGCCATCCATGCCTGGCATCATTACGTCCAGAACTACGAGTTGAGGCTGAAGCTGTTCAAACTTGGCGAGGGCGTCGGCGCCGCTTGTCGCGTGCTCGACCGCGAAGCCCTCTTTCTCAAGGTAGATGGCGTTCAGGTCCCGGATATTGGCCTCGTCATCGACGAGGAGAATTTTCTGCACCAAATGTTCCTTCCGCAGCAGGCGGGGAGCCCGGACTCAGTATGCGCCGAGGGCTCCGGGCCTGCCACCCGGCGTTGCCGGGACGGGGTTGGCATGCCGCGAGCCCTCAGCCACCAGAGGTTTGGCGCGCAGGTCGAGGCCGTTATTCCGGACTGCGCTGCGGGTATGTTCGATGTCATTCGTAATGCGGTCACGAGGACTCTGCAAACTCCGTGTAAAACGTGAGCCTTCCTTTGTCCTCGCTGTACCGACGGGCGGGAAAGCAGGGCATTCCGGCCCTCGCACTCTGTTAATCCCCGGTTAAAGGTAGCGGCATAGCCTGCGCTTGAAGCTGAACGAAAACAGCTATACAGGGGTGATGGAGAAACATGCTTCGAATCTTGAAAAACGGAAAGTGGGCGTACCTTTTCGCCGCCCTCGTTTCCACGGTCGCGCTGGTCGCCGTCGCGTGCGGCGGAGATGACGACGATGACGACACAGCTCCCGGCGCAACCACTGCTGCGACGCAGGCAGCCACGGCGACAAAGGCTGGCGGCATCGACTACACCAAGCTTTCGGGCGAAGTGAAGGTCGATGGTTCTTCGACCGTCTTCCCAATCTCCGAGGCCGTTGCTGAAGAGTTCACCAAGGCCGCCAAAGGCGTTCAGACGAAGGTCGCGCTCTCAGGTACTGGCGGTGGTTTCGAGAAGTTCTGCCGCAAGGAGATTGACGTTTCCGACGCCTCCCGGCCGATCAACCAGAAAGAAAAGGATGCCTGCGCGGCCGCCGGTATCCCGAACGCTGACATCATCGAACTCCAGGTCGCCATCGACGCTCTGACCGTGGTTGTCAGCCCCAAGAATACCTGGGCCAAATGCATGACCACTTCACAACTCACGAAGGCCTTCCAGAACGGTGGCGCCACCAAGTGGAGCGACATCGACCCTTCATGGCCCGCCGACAATATCAAGTTCTATTACCCGGGCGCCGATTCCGGCACCTTCGACTACTTCAAGGAAGCCACCAAGCTCCGCGGTGAAGCCAGCAAGGAACCGTCGCACCGCTCCGATGGCACCTCGTCAGAGGATGACAACGTTCTCGTCCGCGGCATTGAAGGCGATAAGAACGCCATCGGCTACTTTGGCTTCGCCTACTTCGAAGGCGAAGGCAAGAAACTGAAGGCCGTCGAAGTCGACGGCGGCAAGGGCTGTGTCGCGCCGAGCTTCGATGCCGCACTCAAGGGTACCTACACACCGCTCAGCCGACCGCTCTTCATCTATACGGCCGCGAACATCCTGAAGGAAAAGCCAGCCGTCCTCGGATTCCTCAAGTTCTACATGGACAACACCGTGAAGCTCTCGAAGGAAGTCGGCTACATCAGTCTGCCCGCCGATCTGCTCAAAACCCAGCAGGACAAGCTCTCGGCCTACCTGCCAAAGTAGCCTTCGGCACACTAAATCCGTAACTATGCGGGCGGGAGAGCCATCTCTTCGCCCGCATAGACGCGAGACGACCGACCCGAAACGGTCATTCCGCGCTAAGCTGCCGGTCGCGAATGCTCGTGGCAGCGCCACAGCGGACGCACCAGCGTCCCATCGCCGGAGGAATCATGGCAGCTGACCCCTCGAACGTTCGGCTCCAGGGCGATCCGGCCGTTCTCCAACGACAGATGCAGTCCGGGCCGTTGAAGCGCCCCGGTGAACTGTCCGTGATGGCGCTACTCTGGATTTGCGGAGCGATTTCGCTCATCACCACGGTACTCATTGTCGTGACGCTGTTCGAAGAGACCTACCACTTCTTCCAGGAAGTGCCCCTGCAAGACTTCTTTTTCGAAACTGAATGGCAAGCGCTCATTCCGGGCACAGAGTCGTTTGGTATCTGGGAACTGGTCGCTGGCACCGCCAACGTTGTCCTCTGGTCGATGGTCATCGCACTCCCCCTCGGTCTGGCGGCAGCCATCTACCTGAGCGAGTACGCGCACCCGCGGACTCGCTCCATTCTCAAACCCATCCTCGAAGTCCTCGCCGGTGTGCCGACCGTGGTCTACGCATTCTTCGCACTGACGGTCATCACCGAGCAGGTCCTGAGACCGTTGCTCGGTGATGACAATGTCCCGATATTCAACTCGCTTTCTGCCTCGATCATGATGGCAATGATGATTCTTCCGACCATCGCCTCCGTCTCCGAAGACGCAATGGCGAGCGTGCCGAGGGAGCTCCGTGAAGGCGCCTACGGTCTTGGCGCAACCCGCCTGGAAGTCGCACTCAAAGTTGTATTTCCGGCAGCCCTCTCCGGGATTGTTGCCGCCGTGTTGCTCGCGATCGCCCGCGTCATCGGCGAAACGATGATTGTCGCCCTCGCCGCCGGTTCGACACCGAACCTCACACTCAACCCGCTCGCATCGATTCAGACCATGACCGGCTACATGCTTCAGGTTGGCCTTGGCGATGCGGCTCGCGGCACGATCAACTATACCTCGCTCTTCGCTGTCGCCTCGACGCTCTTCTTGTTTACGTTCGCCCTGAACGTGTTCGCTACCTACATCGTCAACCGGTTCCGCGAGGCGTACGACTGATGCCGCTCGCAGTGCAATCCGCCAGCGAACCAATCTCACTCCATGCCAAGGGCTCCGTCGCCAGGCGCCAGGCGCTCTCCCGCCTCTCGCGATATGTATTCCTGCTCGCAACCGTGGTGGGCATCGCCGTCCTGGCAATCCTCGCCGTCGATACCTTGCGGACGGGGCTCCCGGTGCTGGATTGGCAGTTCATTTCGAGCTATCCGTCGCGCAGCGCGGAAAACGCTGGCCTTCGATCATCGCTCTTCGGCACCATCTGGGTGATGGGGACGACAATCGCCCTGGCGATACCCGTCGCGATAGGGACAGCGATCTTCCTCGAGGAGTTCGCGCCCAAGGGCCGCTTCACCGCACTGGTCCGCCTCAACATCGCCAATCTCGCCGGCGTCCCCTCCATCATCTACGGCATTCTCGGGCTTACCATTTTCGTCCGTGGCATCGAATTCGGCGGAGTCACGCTCTTCCCTGCACTCGGCACGACGATCCTCGCCGGTTCACTCACCCTTGCCTTGATGATCCTGCCGATGACGGTCATCGCCTCGGTTGAGGCTATTCGCCAGGTTCCGCCCAGCATCCGCGATGGCTCGCTTGCGCTCGGTGCCACCCGGCTCCAAACAGTTCGCCACCACACGCTCCCCGGCGCCCTTCCCGGCATCATGACGGGCACAATTCTCGCTATCTCGCGAGCCGCCGGCGAGACCGCCGCACTGATCATGATCGGCGCGTTCGCATTCATCGCCTTCGACAACAAGAGCGTGAACGACGACTTCACGACAGTCCCCATCCAGATTTACAACTGGACTACTCGCCCCCAGGAAGCGTTCCGCGAGAACGCCGCCGCAGGCATCATCGTGCTGATGGCTATGGTCATCGGCCTCAACCTCATCGCGGTGCTCATTCGTGAGCGCTTCCGCCGCAAGTGATCGGGAGAACAGCATGGCCAACTCAATCGACCTTCGTCCGACGCAACCGCCCCGCAGGGATGCCAATGACCCGATATCACGAGCCTCATCCGGGCTGGAGCGTACTCCGTCGTCTTCGATCGCCGAACCGTCCGGCGAAATAGCCCTTTCAATCGAAGACCTCAGCCTCTGGTACGGCCACAAGCAGGCGTTGACCAACGTCTCGATGAAGATCCCGGTGAACAAGGTGACGGCCCTCATCGGCCCTTCTGGCTGCGGAAAAAGCACGCTGCTGCGCTCGATCAACCGCATGAACGACCTTATCCCCACGGTGTCGATCACGGGCGGAATCAGGTATCACGGCGTTAACCTGTACGGCCCAGGCATCGATCCAGTGGAGGTTCGCCGCCGCATTGGCATGGTCTTCCAGAAGCCGAACCCGTTCCCGAAGTCTATCTACGCCAACGTCATATTTGGGGCGAAGGTGAACGGCTATAAGGGCAACTTCCAACAACTGGCAGAGGAGTCCCTCCGCCGGGCCGCGCTCTGGGACGAGGTGAAAGACGACCTGAAGAAGAGCGGCCTGGCCCTTTCCGGTGGCCAGCAGCAGCGGCTTTGCATCGCCAGGGCAATCGCCAATCAGCCAGATGTGATCCTCATGGATGAGCCTTGTTCGGCACTGGACCCGATTGCCACGCTCAAGATAGAGGACCTGATGCGTGAGCTCGTTAAGGACTACACGATCGTTATCGTCACCCACAACATGCAGCAGGCCGCGCGTGTCTCCGACTACACTGCCTTTATGTTGACAGATGAAAAAACCAGCGGGCAGTTGATAGAATACGGCCCGACTCAGGAACTCTTCACTACGCCACGAGAAAAGCGCACCGAGGATTACATCAGCGGTCGCTTTGGCTAAGGTCGTTCAGAAAGGCTCCAGACTATGACTCGCGACCTTTTCAACGCCGAGCTTCGGGAGATTCAGGACGATGTCCTCGTTTTGGGGTCGATGACGGAGAAGGCGATCCTCGATGCCATGGAAGCCCTCCGCGACGGCGATGCGGCCTGGGCCCGAAAGATCATCGAAGACGACAACCGCATTAACCAAAAGCGGTTCGAAATTGAGAACCGCACGATCTTCGTCATCGCTTCTCAACAACCGATGGCTACGGATTTGCGGGCGCTCGCCAGTGTCCTCTACATCATCACCGACCTTGAGCGGATCGCGGATCACGCGGAGGGCATCGCACGCATCAACCTCTTGCTCGGCGATGAGCCGCTGCCTCGACGTCTCGGATACATCCCCGGGATGGCGGACCGCGCGGTGGCCATGCTGCGGAACAGCCTGAAGGCCTACATCGACCACGACGTCGATTCCGCGCGCCAGATTTGCGACGCCGACGACGAAGTCGATCGGTTGCAGGACAGCGTGTACGACGAAAGCATCAAAGCCATGATCGCCGACCCGAGTTCCATCCAGCGGAACACTTACCTCATCTGGTGTGCGCACAATCTCGAGCGCATCGCCGACCGTTGCACGAACATCTGCGAACGCGTGGTCTATACGGCGACGGGCAAGATGGATGAGATGAACATTTCGAAGTACTGAGACGCGGTTCCTTTTTCGCGAGGCCTCCTCGCGTTTAGCCGCGATTCTGGTTACGCTCATTCTTCGCCGTGGCGGGCGTAGCGTAGTGGTTAACGCGTCTGGTTGTGGCCCAGAAGATCGCGGGTTCGAACCCCGCCGCTCGCCCCAAGAAAACCAATAAGGAAGCCGCCCGCGATGGGCGGCTTCTTCGCATGCAGGATCGATTGGAGTGGCTCGCGCGCGTCGGCATCGACTCCCGGCCCCGCAACTGACCTCGTGCCCGATGTTGCCGAAACTTCGACCGCGACGCACGAATCAGGGGCCGGCCCGGTTAGCTGTCGTCGCGTTTGCCGCGCAGGAACTCCTCGACATCGAGGACCAAGTCCTCGGCAGGCGGCAACTGGGACCGCGGTTCTGTTTCGATTCCAGAGTCAGCCGCCGATTCGAGTCGGCGCACGTAGTCCTGTATCTCCGGATTCCCGCTGAGGGCCGTGTTCACCTCATCGATGAACCGCTCGCCGGCCGTGTCCAGTTCCGAAAGATCCCACTCCATCCCCACGATGGTTTGGAGTCGCCGGAGCAGCGCCGCCGTAGCGGGCGGATTCTGCGAGGTGGTGATGTAGTGGGGCACGTTCGCCCAGAGGCTTGCCCCGGCCAGGCCTCCCACGCGTAGCGAATCGTGCAGGACACCGACTATCCCTGTCGGCCCCTCGTATCGCGATGGCTGCAGGTCGAGCCGCGCGGAAACTTTCGGGTCCATGGCGCTCCCGGTCACACGTACGGGCCGACTGTGCGGTACGTCCGCCAGTAGCGCGCCAAGCGAAACCACCATGTCGGCGCCCAGGTCGCCAAACAGTTCAGCGTGCGCCATGGTGAAGGTTCGCCAGCGTAACGCCGGTTCGGTACCGATGAACACGACAATGTCGTGGTCGCCCGTGGGGTTCCGTGCGTAGAAGAACTCGTTCGTGGGCCAGTTCAGTTCGCGGTCGCCGCGGGCCGTGATGCGCACAGACGGGCGTTGCTCTTTGAAATCGTAAAACGGTTCCGCATCGATGGTCGCGAACTTGCGCGCCCCGAGGCGCCGCACAATGAAGCGCGCCGCGTTTGTTGCTGCCGAAGCTGCATCGTTCCAACCGGTGAACGCGCAAACCGCGATCGGCGCCTTTAGCGCGGGCTGGGTCTCAATCCTCAGGTACTCCACAACGGCAGGATACCAAGGGATGCCCGCCCTGTCAGAGGGAGCCTTGGAACGTCGGCGGTATCCGGAATGTGTAGAATGTGGCTGATGACCGCTGTCGAACAACTCTATGCCAGCGCGCTTGAGCTCTCTCCCGAAGAGCGAGCCCAGCTTGCGAACCTGCTCCTCGACACCGCTGAGGTTGAGCCGGGCGAGGACTGGTGGGCCAGCATCGAGCCAGAAGTGGAACGAGTTGAGGCGGCCATTCAATCCGGGGAAATGAAAACGATTCCGTGGGAAGAGGTTAGGCGGCGAGTCGCCGAGCGGCTGAGTCGCGATCGAGGTTGAATTCTCGCATCGCGCGCTCGCGGATCTTGAAGACGCGATAGACAACAGGCTCCTCGTGTCAGCGGCGGCGGCGGAGAGGCTCGCCGAAGAACATGACCAGTGCGTTGCCGACTTGCTGGTGTTTCCCCGGCTTGGCCGGCCGGAACGCCGCAGTGCTAATGTGAGACCGTGACGACAATGGATCAGCTATTCGCCGAGGCTTTGGAACTACCCGAAAATGACCGGTACGAACTCGCAACGCGAATTCTGCACTCTTGCGAATCCCCAGATCCTGGGTGGTGGGCCAGCATCGAACCGGAGGTCGAGAGGCGCTTTGCCGCGGTTGTGTCTGGCGAAGCGAAAACGACTCCGTGGGCGGAAGTTCGAAAGATGATGTTCGAGCGCGCCAATGGCCATCGAGATTGAGTTCTCCGATGCGGCAATAGCGGATCTGAAGGAAGCATCGACAACTTCTGGAACGTTTCCGCGGTGGCGGCTGGGCGTTTCGCCGAGGCACATGACCGTTGCATTAGCCAACTCGTGTTGTTTCCGGAGTCGGGCCAAGCAGAGTCCGAGAACCGTTACTCACTTCCCGTAGTTGGTTTCGGTTACCGCATCGTCTACGGCTTCAACGACGGGTCGTTGGTGATTATCAATCTGGAGAACCTCCGCCGTAGGGCACACCCACTGTGACACCTATGTCGTGGAAGGCGCCTGCGTATACTAGAACATATGAGCGACCGCGCCACCGTGTTGCACGTCGACCTCGACGCCTTCTACGTGTCGATGGAACTCTTGCGCCACCCTGAGCTTCGTGGGTTGCCTGTTGTCGTCGCGGGGGGCCTTGGCAATCGCGGCGTGGTGAACACCTCCAGCTATGAAGCGCGTAAGTTCGGCGTCCGCTCGGCAATGCCCGTCAGCCAGGCCCGCCGCCTCTGTCCGCAGGCGGTCTTCCTCGAATCGGACTACGCCTACTACAGCGTCGCTTCGAAGCAGTTCCACGCCATCCTCCGCGACTACACTCCGCTCGTCGAACCAGCGGGCGCCGACGAAGCCTACCTCGACGTCGCCGGCACCGAACGCCTCTTTGGCACGCCCGAAGAGATAGCCGCCACCATCAAGCGGCGCGTCCGCGAGGAGATCGGCATTACCGCTTCGGTCGGGGTCTCGGCCAACAAGCTGGTATCTAAAGTCGCCAGCGATGCGGGTAAGCCGAACGGCCTGGTTGTCGTCCCCCTGGGCACGGAAGCAGCGTTTTTCGCGCCACGCCCGATCCGCGAACTCCCGATGGTGGGCCGCAAGACGGCCGAAGTCCTGGCTTCCCTCGGGATCCATTCCATTGGCGACATCGCCCGAACACCCGAAGCCGCCCTCGTCGCGAAGTTCGGAAAGCATGGGGCGGACCTTCGCGCTCGCGCACTCGGCATTTTCGATTCGCCTGTCGTCTCCGGCCGCGGCGAAGCAAAGTCAATCTCCCGCGACATCACCTTCGACAACGATGAACCCGATGACGACCGTCTCCGCGCTGCCCTCCGCTCGCAAGCCGAACGCATCTCTCACGAACTCTCCACGAGCGGGAAGGCCGCCCGGACGGTGAGCCTGCGCTTGCGCTTTCCCCCCTTCGAAACCCTGTCCCGCTCGTTCACCCCACCGATTGCGGTTGACCTGTCCGACGACCTTTACGTCCAGGGCGTTGCGCTGTTCGAGAAGGTTTGGGACGAGAACGAGCGACGCCCGGTGCGGCTGATCGGCCTCGGCGTCCACAACATTGTGGAACGGGCGCGTCAGCTCCGGCTCGGAGAGACCATGGAAGCAGACCGACTTCAGGACACCGTCGAGTCGCTCCGCGACCGTTTCGGCAACGCCGTCGTCCAGCGCGCGAACGAAATGTCCAGCCCCTACCGCCACCGCCCGGGTGAATACGTTCCACCGTTCGCAGCGCCGAAGTTCGAGACCGCCCAGCAGTCGGCGGCCGAGTCTCGGAATCGACCAGCCGTCGACGATCCCGAAGCATCCCCGGACTGCTGACGTATGAGTGCAACTGTTACGCTGGCGGCCCGCGGAAGTGCTACTATTGCCTAACTTTAGCGGGGTTTGAAAACTGGCTGGCGAACTGAACAAACAGAATTGGCTGACTCTCGGCGCCGCCAGCTCACAGCTGGGCGTCAGTGAGTCCACGATTCGCCGCTGGGCCGATGCGGGCGAAATTCGCTGCTATCGCACAACGGGCGGCCACCGCCGGGTGCTCGAAGAAGACCTCCGCGCCATCGTCGCCAACGCAGGCGCTTCGGCTGCCTCGCGAGACACCGAGCGCATCAGCGACATCGCCATCGGCCGCGTGAAACGCCGGATCAGCCGCGGCCGCCAGGGCCACAGTCTCGATCACTTCGAATCGTTCAGTCCTGACGCAATCGACCGCCTGCGCCTCCTTGGCCGCCAGGTGGTGGACCTCTTTGCCCGCTACATATCTTCCGATTCCAAGAAGGAACGCTTCTCCGAAGATGCCCGAACGATAGGCCGCGAGTACGGCCGCTCGCTCGTTGCCGAACAGGTCGGCCTCACCGCGGCGGTGGCGACCTTCAATTCGATGCGCCGGTCGCTCGAAGAGACGGCATCGCAAATCGCCAGCGAAGCCGGTCTTTCCACCGAAGAGGCCGTCGAAGCTGTCGAAAGCACACTCGAACTCGCCGACCAGATGCTCGAAGGCATGGCCTCCGTCTACGAAGCCTCTGGCTGATTGTCTGACCCGTCCCGAACACATAATCGTTAAGCTCCGGTCGAGACTCGCATCAAGCGAGGTGTTTCGAGGTTGCCGCCGCCG
>JANPDX010000697.1:0-1765 GCA_031431695.1 Dehalococcoidia bacterium | reverse complement strand
GCTCGAGGAACGTGCCATTGTGCGGCCCTTTTTCGCTTTTTGGGATCATGCGTGAAGTGCTTGCAATACGGCTTGTGGTTCACGATCCACAACTCGCAACAATGCTTTGGCTGGGCCGTCCGGTTCGCGGCGACCCTGCTCCCAGTTTTGCAGTGTGCGGCTGCTGACGCCCATGAGCGCAGCAAAACTCGCCTGAGTGAGTCCAAGTCGTTCGCGAATGCTTTTCACGTTGGGTTGGGCGTAGTAAAAGACTCTGGATGGCTTCCGAAGTCCCTTACGAATCTCGCCTGCTTGCTGAATGCTTTCGCAAAGGCGTTCAAAATCAGTGGCGTTCATTGGCTAAATGCTGGTCCAAGCCTGCAGCGCCATTGTTCGCCGTTTTTCGGATCAAGCGGCTTCGAGACGCGTGCGAAGCGGGTGACCTTGGGTATGCAGGCGGACGAGTTGATGTGCGCGAAGCGTGTGTAGGCCATACGTATAGCCTGACTCGTCGCAGAACTCGACCTCGAACGCGTCTGGGGCGAGAACCTCGACGACAGCGCCGACCTCTCCGGCCGCAAGACCGAGATCGGGAAGGTCGGAAACAAGTGCAACGGTGTCCAGAAGTTGGATGTGAGTGTAGGCGGACATAATGTAAGACTAATCGCGTAGCACATAACAGGTCGTCAGGCGAGGAAAGCCTTCTGTTGGGCGGATGATCCAGCCGGAACGAATCGTCGCGGCACCGGAGGCCATCGTGAGCCAGAAGTCGATGGTGTAGCGCTGGCCAAACTCGTCCAAGCGTCCGATAGCGGCTTCTGCGTGGGAAGCAACATGGAGCAGAATCCCGTGCAACTCGGGTGCATCAGTAGCGGTGATACCGAGGACATGCTCGAACAAAAGAGCTTTGTGCCCACCGACTGGATGTTCGGGATCCAAGCTGTAATCAGCGAGCTTGCGCGAATCGATGAAGGCGCGTTCTGAATTGGGGAGTAGCACAATCCGATCATAGCAGCGGTGTCCAGACGCCGAAATGGCGGAAAGCTATCGCCGAACCGTCCGCCATCGGAACCGGCATTGAATGGCGGAGCTGTTTTCTTTCTTCGTTCACGGAGAGCGCGCTCGAGACGGCGAACATGGTTATTGGGCGACATTGGTTGGGGAGCGGGGTGGGGCAAGGCCGGAGTTGCGGCTTTTGGCGCGTCTTGGGAATGGGCCGGCGGGCGCATGGAAGGGCGCAGGAGCGTTGCCGATGAGTGGGAGTGCAGCGCCGCTTTGCCGGGGGAACAAACCCATGTGGCGGAGGCGAAGGAGAAAGCGGAGATCAAGCAGCCATGAGCGCGAGCCGGGAGAAAATTGTTGTTTGCGCTGACGCTGAAGAATTCCGTCGCGATGCAAGCCACAGCCTGCTTTTTACACTTCTGCAAAACCCATCCCTAATGAAACTCACCTGCCTGCCGGTCTTCCTCGCGATGACCGTGGCGACCCTTTTCGCCGCCGATCCCGCCTTCGAAGTGTGGGCTGAAGCCCTCGCCGCCGCCACGATTCGCTCGAGTCCGACCGCCGCCACCTACACGCAATACTTCAGCGGTGCCGAGCAGGACGCGCTGGATCGCCAGCTCACGCCGATCACCAAGGCCTACCGGGCTGAACGCGTCGCGGTGGCCCGGCGCGCGCTGGCCGAGTTGGCGAAGTTCGACCGCGCCAGGCTGGACGCCCAGCAGCGGACCTCGGCGGCCGTCATCGAGTGGTCGCTCAACGAAGAGGTGAACGCCGAGCCGTTTGC
>JANPDX010000696.1:0-9673 GCA_031431695.1 Dehalococcoidia bacterium | reverse complement strand
GGCGCGGATTCGACCACAGCGTGGAGGGCGATGAGGCCTTTGCGCAGGGCATCGTTTTCGACCTGGAGCGAAGACACGAGGAAGTTCGGTGATGCGGGTGTGGCGATGGCAGCTTCAACCTCGGCACGGGCGGGTCCGGCGAGTGAGAGGCCGTCGGCGAGCAGTTCGCGGGTGGCACGGTTTTCCACGACGAGGCGGTCGGCGCCACGTTCCGCCTCTTCGGCGGCCCAGAGGGCTAACTGGGCCGCGATGCCAACGGTCTGCATGCCAAACGGCGTCTTCGCTTCGGCCATCACGTTCGTGAGCAGGTTGATAGCGACGCCCTGGAGCGTCCGTGCGGTGTCTGGCCTCATGGCAGCCTCCCAATGGTCCGGAGCAGCGATTGATCCTGAGTGTTGATGAGGCTGTAAGCGACCATCGGCAGGATGAGTTCGTTCGTGCGGCCTTCCTGGAACGAACGCGCGCCGGTGACCCAAATGCCCTGGCACTTCACATGACAGAAGACTTCCCACCAATACACGGCGACCGGGTCGGCCTTAAGGCCGCTGGCGCGTTCCCAGTGGGCGGTCGCAGTGGCTTTGTCGACAATTCCGCCGGGGCGGCCATCTTTCGCCCACTGCCAGGATTCGTTGAACGACCATGCGAGGTCTTCGACCGGGTCGCCGAGGTGCGCCATTTCCCAGTCGACGATCCCCTGGATCGAGCCGTCTGGCTCGAAAAGGAAATTACCCACGCGGTAGTCTCCGTGGACAACGCTGATGCGCTGCGCTGGGGGCGGAGGGTTGGCTCGCAGCCAGCGGATGGCGGCCCGCATCGCAGGCTGCGGGCTCAGCTCCTGGGCATTGATGATGCCTTCCCAGTGGGCAAGTTCTTTCTGCCACGCGGTATCGACGGTTGGGGCTTCAGCTACGTTCGAAGCGGGCGAGCCCTGCCATTCAAATGTGGCGATCGCAGCCAGGATCTCGTACATATTGCGGGCGATTTCGGACTGGACGGCGAGGAAGGGTGGCGCCTGCGGGGCGCGCGTGTTGCCTTCCACGTTGAGGATGCGGTCCATGATGAAGAACGGGCCGCCGAGGATGGTTGCATCGGCTTCGAGCCAGCGCATTCGGGGGACAGGAACTTCAGTGCCCCAGAACGTGGAGTAGAAGGCGTACTCCACCGCACGGTCGGTGTCGAGCAGACTGGCGGGCGGATCCTTGCGGACGATGAAGGCGTGCGATTGTTCGTGGCCTTCGGCTTCCCATGCGGCATCGAACATCCAGGTCTCGCGAGATGCGCCGCCGGGAATGCGGGCGAGGTTCGTTACGCGGACGTTGGTGGCGGGCAGCTTTGCCTCAATGTATTTCGCGAGACGGTCTTCCATAGCGGGCCGAATCGTGTCGCGCCTTCAAGGTGGCGTCAAACGGCAGGGGCTTAGATCCGGATGCGCAACGTGTAAAGCTCACCCTGAACGATCTCTGGTGCCCGGGCGGCAAGACCGTCGAGGTCGTCGTCGATTGTGAGGAAACGGCCGGAGAGGGAGTCGTAGCGTCCCGACGAAAGGCTGACACAAAGTGCGCCGGCACGCTCCGGGGGCGCAAAGAACGAGTCCGGGATTTCGAATCCGTACGACGCCAGCAAGCGAGTGTTGACGAGTCCCGGGTGGATAGCGAAGACCGCGAGCCCTGCCTCGCGGGTGCTCACGGCCAACTCTTCGGACAGGCGAATGAGGGCAGTCTTTGCGATTGATGAGGCATAGATGGGGAAACGTGGTGCGCTCGTGCCGCTGGTACTGGCGACGTGGATGATTCGCCCAGCGCCACCCGCGACCATTGAGGGGACAACCGCGCGATTGAACAGAAAGGCGCCACGGACAACTGACTCGATGCATTCCCACCAGTCGTTCGCGTCCACCTCCCAATCGTTTCCTGAAGGTCCGGGGGCCCCTGCGTTGTTCACGAGAATCGTGGCCAGTCCGAACTTGGAGACGGCGGCGGCGACCGCCGATTCAACGGAGGCGGGATGGCGTACATCAGCGACGATTCCATAGGCGGAGCCGCCGGCGGCGGCAATCGCGGCAACGGTCTCGTCGATTTCGTCCCGGCTTCGTGCGACCACGGCAACCGAGGCGCCTTGCGCGGCGAGCGCTTCAGCGACCGCCCGGCCGATGCCCCTTCCGGCGCCAGTGACGATAGCTACCTGGCCCTTCAGTTCTTGCGGCATCTGGGTCACCTCGCGAAATTTTTTCAGCCACACGTTTTGGCCCGGTGGGGCGCCATTCTGCAGCGATGGGTCACGTTGTGCAATACGTCACATTTCGGGATGGCGTCCGTAGACGAACAGGAAACATACCGGCGGTCCGTCCCCAGCCTGCTGCGAACGTCGACCGGGCCTAGATCGTGCCCTTGGTGCTGGGGATATCGCCGTGGCGGCGCGGATCGATGCGGCAGGCGGCATCGAGGGCCCGCGCCATCGCCTTGAAGGCGGCTTCGATCTTGTGGTGGTCGTTGACACCTTCGAGCACTTTGATGTGCAGGTTCAGCTTCGCGGCGAAGGCGAACGATTCGAGGAAATGGTCGAAGAGGTTCGGCGCCATGCCGCCGACTTCGCGGCCCAGCAGCTTGAGTTCGAGTTGGGCGTAGGGCCGGCCACTGAGGTCGACCGCGGCGAAGGCGAGCGTCTCATCGAGGGGCATGTATGCCGAGCCCGCGCGGACGAGGCCCGCCTTATCGCCGAGCGCCTGCGCAAGAGCGTCACCGAGCGCGATACCGCAATCTTCTATCGTGTGGTGCTGGTCGATCCAGAGGTCGCCTTTGCAGCGGACCTCAAGGTCAAAGACGCCGTGCTTCGCGATATGGCTGAGCATGTGGTCGAAGAAGCCGACGCCGGTCTCGGTGACGAACTTGCCTGACCCGTCCAGGTTGAGCGAAATGTCGATGCTGGTCTCGGCGGTGCGGCGGGAAACGGTGGCGGTGCGTGGGCTCATGGGATTGTTATGCGGGATCAGTGTGGGTTCTGTCGAGTCGAGATCTGCCGCTACTCGGCCGCCAGCTGTCCCAATGCTGTAAGCGTGCGCGCCATCGCTTCGCTGTCGCCGGGCGCGTTTCGGCATGGCATGGGCTATCTCGTTGGGGCACGATCCGCTCCCTGCCGCTCGCGGTTCGGCATGGCATGGGCTGTCTTGCTGGGGCACGATCCGCTCCCTGCCGCTCGCGGTTCCCTACGGCGTGGGCTGTCTTGCTGGGGCACGATCCGCTCCCTGCCGGTCGCGGTTCCCTACGGCGTGGGCTGTCTTGTTGGGGCACGATCCGCTCCCTGCCGGTCGCGGTTCCGTTTGGGGAGAGCCGAGCGCGCCCTTCCGGACGCGCCGCTGACGAGCGGGTGCTGAGGGTTTGGCGACGGTGGGACAGGGCCGGCGTCGTGGAACCGCGACCGGCAGGGAGCGGATCGTGGCACCTGTGCGAACACTCGGCTCGAAGCACCATCACCTGGTTAGACTTGGGACGTGCCCACCGCTCCTGAACTGAAGGCGTACCTTCTCACCTGGCGAACCTACGGAACCTGGCTTCCGGGTGATGAGCGCGGCTGGATTGACGAAAGGCGGAACGGCTTCGGCGAACCAACCAACAGGCCGGATTTCCGCCTTGAGAATGCCGCAAAAGGCCAAATGTCCCAAGGCCGCACGGAGCTCGATAGTTTCCAGAGGGTCGCAATCGATGCGGTTATCCGGGAAGCTTGCGAGTTTCGTAGATGGGAGTTACTGGCGTTGAACGTCCGCACAAATCACGTACACGCCGTGATCAGTTCGGAAGAAGCACCCGCGCGTGTGCTCAACGCCCTCAAAGCCCGGGCGACGAGGAAGCTTCGCGAGAACGGCAGTCTTGCCAACGATTCGAAACTTTGGGCGCGCGGTGGGAGCACGCGCATTCTCTGGGACGACCTCGCAGTCGAGGCGGCGATCGATTACGTGACGAATCGCCAGTGAACCGGAGGTCGGAGGTAGCGCGAACGCATGGCATGGGCTGTCTTGCTGGGCCGCGATCCGGTCCCTGCCGGTCGCGGTTCCCTATGGCGGTGGGCCATCTCGCTGGTTCCGGATCCGCTCCCTGCCGGTCGCGGTTCTCTGCTTGCTAAAGCTCTCGTAGGGCCGTCATCAGGCGGTCGGTGTCTTCGGGGCGGCCAGCGCTGATGCGGACGTAGTTGGCGAGGTCCGGGCGGTCGTAATAGCGCACGAGGACGCCGCGTGATCGCAATCCTGAAGCAACGTCCTTTGCGGGTCTGCCTTCGACGTGGAAGAGGACGAAGTTGGCCTGCGACGGCATCGCGGTTAGCCAACCCAGTTCGTTGCAAAGGCGCACCATGCGGTCACGTTCGGCGACTATCGAGGCAATGGTTTCCCTGATTTCGGCGTAGTGCGCGATGGCGGCGCGAGCTGCGGCATCGGCCGCGACGTTCACGTTGTAAGGCTGCTTGAGCGACATCATGTGAGCGGCCAATTCTGGATGGCTGACACTGTATCCCACGCGCAGGCCCGCAAGCCCGGCCCATTTGCTGAAGGTTCGGAGGACGACCATGTTCGGATGTTCGGCGATGAGCGGCACGACCGACTGCCCGCCGAACTCGATGTAGGCCTCGTCGACGACCACGAGCGTATCGAGGGCACAGATGGCTTCGAGTTCGGCGCGGTTCACGGGGTTACCCGTCGGGTTGTTCGGCGAGGTCAGGAAGACGATGCCCGCACCATCGTGGACAGCGTGGCGAATCGGCACGACATCGAGGTCGAAGTTCGGGCGCCGGGGCACTTCGATCGGCTTCGCGCGGGAGATTTTCGCGAGAAACCGGTACATGCCAAAGGCAGGAGTCGGGATGACGATGGATTGCGGCATGACGAGTCGGATGAGGATGTCGATCAGGTCGTCGGCGCCGGTGCCAGCCACGATCTGGTCCGGGTCGGCGCCAACGAAGCCGGCGATGGCTTCGCGCAATGCTTCCTGGCCGGGGTCGGGGTAGATGTGGAACGGGGCCTCGCGGATGGCCTTGAGCACGTCCGGGTGAGGACCGTAGAGGTTTTCGTTGGCATCGAGCTTCACGAGGCGGGCGATGGGCAGGCCGATTTCGGCGGCGAGCACATCAAGCGGCTTCACGGGGGTGTATTCCTCGAGGTCTTCGAGGTCTGAACGAAGAAGTTTCCGAAGTTCCATCAGGCTACCCTCCGATTCACCGGCCGGAGGCCAATCGTGAATCGCGAATCGTGAATCCTTAGCGGCCCTGAAGCCGTTTTTCGACGGCGTGCGCGTGGCCCGTGAGGCCTTCGGCGCGGGCGATGATGGCGGCGTAGTGGTTCAGTTGTTCCATGTCGTCCTCCGGGAGGTTGATGATGGCCATCTTCTTGAGGAAATCGTGCACGCCCAGGGGGCCGCTCCAGCGGGCGCTACCACCGGTGGGCATGGTGTGGCTGGGGCCCGCTGTGTAGTCACCGACCGCCTCGGGGGAGGCTTCGCCGAGGAAGAGGCCGCCGCAGTTACGAACCTTGTGGGCGTAGGCCGAGGGGTTCTCGACGCAAAGGCAAAGGTGCTCCGGGGCGTAGTAGTTCGCGAGTTCAATGGCGTGGTCGATGTCGTTCACGAGGATGCAGCCGCCGCGGCCGTCGATGGCGGCGCGGGCAATTTTGGCACGTTCCAGGCCGACCAGCTGGCGCTCGATGGCGGCGTTCACCTGGTCGGCGAGATAGTGCGACGGCGTGAGGAGGATGGGGCTGGCGAGGGCGTCGTGTTCGGCCTGGGCGATTAAGTCAGCCGCGACGAACTCGGGGTTCGCGCTTTCATCGGCGATGATGACCGTCTCAGTTGGTCCGTAGATGTTATCGATGCCGACGTCACCGAAGACCTGGCGCTTGGCAATGGTGACGAAGAGGCCGCCGGGACCTGCGATCTTGTCGACCCTGGGGATGCTTTCGGTGCCGTAGGCGAAGGCGGCTATGCCCTGTGCTCCTCCGCACTTGTAGACGCCATCCACGCCGGCAATGTCGGCCGCGACCAGCTTCACCGGCGAGACACTGCCATCGGGCATGACGGGGCTGGCGAGGTAGACCTCTTCGACCCCGGCGACGCGGGCTGGGATTGCGCACATGAGTACGGTGCTTGGTAGCGGGGCGCGCGTACCGGGGACGTAGATGGCTGCCCGCTGAATAGCGCGGGTCATCTGGCCGAGGCCGTTTTGCTGGAAGTCAAAGGTGGCGCCGCGAAGCTGTGTTTCGTGGTAGCGGCGGACGCGGCCAGCAGCGAAATTCAGCGCCTCGACAAGTTCGTCATCGAGGGTGTGGTAGGCAGCGGCGATTTCGTCCTTGCTGACCTTGAGGTCGCCAACGGTGGCGCCGTCTATCTTCGAGTTGTAGTAACGGACAGCGTTGTCGCCGTCTTCGCGGACGTCGCGGATGATGCGGCGCACGACTTCGTCGGGGCTCAGTTCGGCCCCGAAGGTGCGAAAGGTCGTTTCGCGCATGTCCATCGGCAGCTCTTCGGTTTCGAGCGGCCTACGAGACAGCAAGAGTGCTTTGCCCTCTTCAGCGTTGCGGATTATCCGCATCCCAGGTACCTCTCAACTGCCAAACGCGCGGCATCCGTGGCGCGGTGCACGAATGCGTCTATTTCGGCGCTGGTTATGTGGGCGATTGTCGCATCCAGCAGTTCGGGGAGCGAATCGAGGAAGCCGCCAAGCGTCTCGCCTTCCTCGAGCCCGGCGAAGCGCAGGTGGTTGGAAATCATGCCACGCATCCGTTCCCAATCCATGTTCCGGCCAGCAACGTCGAAGGACACCTGGCGCCAGCGCTCAAGGGTGTCAGCATCGAGGAACCCGGCGTCGATGCCTTCGACCGTGCATGAGAGCGCGCCGCAGATGGTGTTCTTCAGGCCCGGGTCGTTTCCGTAGGTGCGGTCGAGGTCGAACTGGAGGAGGCGATCCATGACGTTGGCGCGCATGGCGCCGCCGAGCTCATCGTGGCGGGCGAAGAACGGGCGGTAGATGCCCGTTATGTACTGTTCGTCCATGACCAGGTGGGTGACGTAGCCGGTCGCCCAGGCGCGGGTTGCGGCATTCAGGTTCTCGGGAAGCGCGAGATTTCCGTAGGTGAGCAGGAACGAAGAGACGGAGTCCTGGTGGTCGTGCTCGTTCAAGTCGAAGAAGTGCGTGCTCAGGCGGTCCTGTCGGGTGATTACGCGAATGTCCGGCGACGTCGCGCCGAGCAGGTAATGTCCGGAGTCTGGCGGGACGTCGTCGTTGCACAGATCGAGTGCGATCTGGCGCGCGAGAACCATGTGCAGTGTGATGGGAGGCACGGCTCAGATGGTACGCGAAACAGGTTGCCAGTTTCGCACCGACCGGCGTGCATGGCTCACCGCGCTATTGTTCTCCCGGAGGCCTCGCCCCACGTCCATCCGTCAATTTCGGGGAGCGCTACGCCCTGTGCGGTCAACGCCGACATTGCATGAGCGCGGTGCTCGGTGGAGTGGTTGATTGCCTGGACGAGCACGACCCATGACTGAGTGCCCCAGTTCTCGTCGTCGTATTCGCTCGTGAACCTTGCATTAATCGGCGTGACCCGCGCCAGGTCGATCAGCCGTTCGCCGCTCCACCGAGCGTGTTCGAGGAGCGCGTCGATGCCCGGCCACGGGTCGCTTGACTTTAATGGCGACGACTTTCGCTCCCCGCTGAGCCGCGCAAGGTACGATTGCTCACCGGAAAGCATATGGACGAGCGTTTGGCCTGTCGGGCCATATGTGCCTTCGAGGTTGTAGGCGAAGTTTTCCTCGGTGACGTCGCGGCAAGCTTCAAGGAGCGTGCGGTTCGCCCACAGGTTGTGCTCGAAAAACAGGGCAGAGGTGGACATGCGGTGAGGATAGCATTGGGGCTGGAGCCGTGGATGACCGCGGAGCCACGGAGACCTTGAGGGGATCGCGGTGGGTTGGTAGTGCGGGCGGAGATGGCGGACACAGGTGGCGATCCGCTTGCTACCGCGCGCGGTTCCATGCGGAGTGGGTGTTAAATGCGGGCGCTTTCGATGCTGGTGAGGAGGATGCCACGGCAGCCGATGGTCGAGAGTTCATCCATGATGCGGTTGGCTTCACGTTTGTTGACCATCGCCTTCACGGCGTACCAGCCTTCGCGCTGGAGCTTGGTGATCGTCGGCGATTCGAGGCCCGGGGTGATTTCGCAGGCGCCCTGGAGGACCGTCCCGGGGACGTCGTACTCGACCATCATGTACTCGTAGGCCACGAGCTTGCCTTCGATGCGAGTACGGAGCGTTCGAAGCTGCGGCGATTCCTCGCGGCCGGGGCGGACGAAGAGCCCGGCGTTCGAAGAGAACAGGGGGTCGCCGACGACACGCAGGCCAGCCTGGCGGAGCGTGGAGCCGGTATCCACAACGTCGATGACGGCCTCCGCGATGCCGAGCTGCACCGAGATTTCGACGGCGCCTTCGAGCTGGACGATGTCGAGTACGCGCGGTGCGAAGAAGCTCCGGGCGATCGCGGGAAGTGAGGTGGCGATGCGGAGGCTGGCAAACTGGTCGAGGGTCGTGACCGGGGAATCGTTCGGGACGGCGGCTCGCAGCTGCGAATGGCCATAGTTCAATTCTACGAGGGGCTGCTCGCCGACGCCTTTTTCAGCGGCGAAATCCTTGCCGGTAATCCCGGCGTCAAGAATCCCGTTGGCGACGTACAGCGGAATATCGCCCGGCCGGAGGAAGTAGAACTCGACATCGTTTTCGCCATCGAAGGAGGAAAGCATGGAGCCGGTCTTGGCGACTCGGTAGCCGCACGACGACAGGAGCTCAAGTGTGGGCTCGAAGAGGGCGCCTTTGTTTGGGAGGGCGACTTTAATCATAACTGGCGATATACATCTTCGAGGGAGATACCCTTCTCCGCCATCATGCAGGCGACGTAGTAGAGCACCTGGGCGAGCTCTCCGGAGAGATCCTGGTCGCTCTCGAAGCGGGCCGCCATCCAGCTTTCGGCCGCTTCTTCGACGAGTTTCTTGCCGATGGCGTGGGGGCCGCCGCGGAAGAGCGCCGCGGTGGAAGAGTCGGCGGGCATTTCGCTTTTGCGGCTGATAGCCAGGGCGCACATCTCTTCGAAGGTCACTTGAGCAAGATACCGGAGAACAGGGAACAGGGAACAGGGAACGGGGAACGGGGGCCTCGGAACTCGGAACTCGGAACTCGAAACTCGAAACTGTCTCAGGTCGGGCGGATGCTGACGTCGGCGGAGTTGACTGCTATGACGAGTCCGTTCGCGCCGCGGACCATGAGTTCGCCGTCTTCGCTGATGGAGAGCGCGCGGGCTGCGTAGGGCTCGGCGCCGGCGGGCGCAACGGTCACGTCCCGACCGAGGGTGCAACTCAGTTCGCGGTATTCGGCGACGAGTTCGGCCCTGGGCGCGACGAGGAAAGGCTCGAGGTGGTTGCAGACACTGGCGAGCAGGTTCTCGCGGGAGACGCCGTGACCAAGCTCGATGGCGAGACTGGTGGCGAGGCCGGCCAGTTCCGCATTCAGTGCGGGGTCGCCGTTGACGTTGATCCCAATGCCGGGGAAAGCGAGGCCGCCAGCGGCGGTGAGTTCGCCATCAATGAGCATGCCGCAGACTTTCTTTTCGCCGATCCAGATGTCGTTCGGCCATTTGATTCGGGCATCGAGGCC
>JANPDX010000695.1:0-2943 GCA_031431695.1 Dehalococcoidia bacterium | reverse complement strand
CGTACTGGCGCGACGTTGGGACGATTGAGTCGTATTGGTCGGCGCACATGGATCTACTCGCCGCCAACCCGTCGCTCAACCTGGAAGACAGTGAACTCAAGCTGCGAACGGCGGGGGCGATTATGCCGCCGGCGCGATTCGGAAGGGGGGCATTCGTCCGGGAGTCATTGATTTCGCCGGCGGCGCACATCAGCGGGCAGGTGATCCGTTCGGTTATCTCGCCGGGAGTCGTTATCGAGGAAGGCGCGGTGGTGAAGGACTCGATCATTCAGCACAAGTGCGTGATCCGGGCGGGAGCCTCCATCGACCGTTCGATCCTGGACAAGGAGGTTGTGGTGGGGAGGGGAAGCGTGGTTGGTGTGGGCGATGCGAACATCCCGAACTTCGAGCGCCCCGACATTGTGAATTCGGGCATCACGGTTGTCGGCAAGCGCGTGACGATCCCAGCGGGATTGACGGTCGGGCGAAACGTGGTCATCGGGCCCGGAGTCCACGATGAGTTGAAGGAGCGCGGGAATCTCGAAAGCGGCGCGTCCATTCACCCTACGACCATGCCGCTCCATTTGTTTGTCTGATGCGGCACTATTCGCTCCAGGAGGCGCTGGCGCTGCTACCGGAGGTCATTCCGGTGCTCGAAAGGTTGCGGGACGCTTACGTTGAACTGCGGGCCATCCGGGCAGTGGTCGCGGTGCAATCGCGGGGCGCTTCGGGGGACGGCCACCTCGTTGCTGACCCGTGGCAGGAGGATGGCGAAAACCGCGCCGCTGAACTGAGCCTTCGCATTCGCCAGGCGGCCGGAGCGTTGGACCGCTGGGGCATCGAAGTCAAAGACCCGGAAAAAGGCCTGATTGACTTCCTGCACGAGCGCGAAGGCAGGACCGTGTATCTGTGCTTTCACCTCGGCGAGAGTATGATCGGCTACTGGCACGAATTGGGCACGGGATTCGCGGGGCGGCAACCGCTGTAAGCAGGTGGAAGTTGAGCGTGATGCGAATACAATGCGCCGACCATCGCATGAGGCACTGAAATGACGACACCCCAGGCAGTTCGAGACATCTTCGTCGAAGCCAACGGGCTACGGCACCACCTGATAGCTCGCGGACACCCGGGATCGCCGGTAGTCATGATGATTCACGGGCTCGCGGGCCAGGCACATGTGTTCGACGCGGTAGCGGACCACCTGGCAACCAGGTGCCACGTCTACTGCCTGGACGTGCGCGGACGAGGGGAGAGCGGGTGGGGGCCGGCAGAGGCGTACGGAATCGATACGTACGTTGCCGACCTCGAAGCGGTCCGAGATGCGCTCGGGCTCGAACGGTTCAGCCTCGTCGGGACATCCATGGGCGGTCTCATCACGATGCATTACGCGCCAAAATTCCCGGAACGGGTAGAGCGCGCCGTGCTGAACGACGTCGGTCCAGAGATAGACCCGGCGGGACTGGAGCGGATCGTGAGCTACGTTGGGGGCGCGCCCGAGATGTTCGCGGATATGAAGGCGGTCATCCGCTATTACAAAGACCATTACGCCCCGATGGTCGAGCACTTGCCGGAGGACCGGATCGCGGAGTTCGCGCGGTACAACGTTCGGAAGAGCGACAGCGGGGTTTACGTCTGGAAGATGGACCCGGCGATACGTGTCACGCCCGCGCCGGCGACGGCGACACCACCGTGGGACGCTTTCAAGGCGATGAAGTGCCCGGTACTCATTCTTCGGGGTGGGAAGAGCGACGTGCTGAGCGCGGACATCGCCAGGCGGATGGTTGAGGCTTTGCCCGGGACGCAGTTGGTCGAAGTGCCGGGGGTTGGGCATGCGCCGATCCTGGTTGAGCCGGCAGCGGTGAAGGCGCTGGATGGGTTCCTGGGCGCTTAGTTCGGGGCGATGAGTTCGATTTCGGGGAAATAGGTGCGGTAGCGGGTGGCGTCGCGGGTCAGGAGCTTGAGCCCGGAAACCTGTGCATGGGCGCCGATGTAGAAGTCGGGCATCGGTGAGGTCTTCTTGCCCCCGGACCGCCGGTACGCCAGATGTGCCCGCGCCGCCAGGAACGCCGCCTCCCAGGGAAGCCCGATGCGCTCCAGACGCAACTCTCCGATCAACTCGTCGAGTTCGATTGCGGACCGGTACGAGAGCGAGACCTCGGCGTAAATGAGCTGATTGAGCGCAACCGCTTCGCCTGAGAGTGCGTCGAGGTGATCTGCCGCCCAATTCGCCCAGGGAGAATCGGTTGCGAGATCGATGACCACGTTCGAATCCACCAGGACGGTCAATCCTCGCCTCGAGTCATGGCCATGATTTCATCCGTGCTGAACTCGCGGTTGGTAGCCGAACCGCGAAGCCGCTCGGCTATCCAACGGCCCCGGCTCATGCCGCCCGGCCTCAGTTGGACGACGACCAGACCGTCCTTTTCGATGACTTCTACCTCTGCATGCGGCAAAAGTCCGTGCCGGCGCCGAATCTCTGCCGGGATAGTGATTTGGCCCTTGGTGGTGACCTGTCCCATGTAATACCTCGACAATGTGTTACTGGGAGCGAGTATACCATTGCTGGAAAGGCGAATCGAGTTATTGACAACCCGGCCGCTCGCCCATACCTTGATGCCCTCAATCGAAGAAATAATGCGTTGATCGGGGAGAGTAGCCGGTCAAGCGAGCCTTCAGAGAGCCGGGGACGGTGCGATCCCGGTGGCGGCGCGACAGGTGAATGGGCCCGGGAGCACCGAATCCGAACCGTCCTTCGCGGGAAGGACCAGTAGGGTGAGGCGGAGTGGCACCGTTATCACAGCCAGGGCCCTCGCGGCATCGCCGCGGCGGCTGAAAAGTGCCTTTGGCGCGTGAGCGGCAGGGGAACAAAGGTGGTACCACGAGAGCCCCTCGTCCTTTGACAGACGAGGGGTTTTGTGTTCTCCAAAACGCCGCGGGGGCGAGGCTTGAGGAGAAATTCGGAGG
>JANPDX010000694.1:0-7258 GCA_031431695.1 Dehalococcoidia bacterium | reverse complement strand
TGGTAGTCATAGCGCCTCCGAGTCCCCGTGGCGTTCAGTTCGGGGAGCAGCAGCCTGTACGAATTCGCCAATGAGCGTATCAAGGCACATGGTTTGGCGCTTCCAATTGAGGATTGGTGCTCGCAATGGCTCGTATTGGCGTAAGCTCCGCGAAAACCGGGAGAGATAACCGATGGCGAACAGTGCAGGGCTCGAGGGGGCGACTCCGGCGCCGCCGAGCGGTTGGAACGCGGCGGACAATGGGTGGCTCGACGACCTGAAGATGCTCGGCCGGTGGATCACCCTGGGCATCTCGGCGGGCGGGCTGGGTGGCCTCCTCGTTGGTGGAATCGGCGGACGGCTGGCGATGCTGCTGCTGCGATTCACAACTGAGGACTCGATCAAAGGCATCGAGAGCGACGACGGCTTCCTCATGGGCCGGTTCACGTTCGGAGACACCTTCGGCCTACTGCTGACCTGCACCCTGCTTGGGATCGTCGGAGGGCTAGTCGTCGTCTTCGGACGGCCGTTCTTCCCGAAGCGCTACGTCCTAATCGGGTGGCCCCTCGCAGCCGGTGCGATAGTCGGGAGCATCATTGTGAAGAGCGACGGCGTGGACTTCACACTGCTGGAGCCAAAACTCCTTGCGATCCTGATGTTCATCGCGATTCCGGCGCTGGGCGCTCTCCTCATAGTGTGGCTCATCGAACGGTGGCAGGCGTGGTGGTGGACGGACTGGAAGCGAACTCTGGTCGCGGCCATTCCCGGCTTGCCTGCCCTGATCTTTTTTCCCTTGGGGATCATGGCTGCCCTTGTCGGGCTGGGATGGTTCGCGGCCCTCCGCGTGCCGGGAGTTCGGAAGCTTCCCGCGCTTCTGCCTATCCGGATCCTCGCGCTGGCAGTTTTCGGTTCGCTCACTGGCCTCGGCCTGTTGGCGCTCGGCAACGACGTGCTAGAGATTCTCTAGCCGGCCGGAAGTTCGGTGAGTCCCGATTCGCCCATCAGGTACGTCCGGTCGCATTCGGGACACTTGAGGTCCTCCGAGAGCGGGTGGGCGCAGACGCACACCCAGCCCCGCTGGCGGGCCGGGTTCCCGGCCACTATCGCGTGGTCGGGGACATCGCGAGTAACGACCGAGCCTGCGGCGACGAGCGCCCAGCGGCCGATGACGAGGCCGGGCAGCACGACGGAACGGGAGCCAATTGCCGCACCGTACTTCACGAGCGTGCCCTGGAGTTCCCAGTCGCTCGCAGCTTTGAGCGAGCCATCCGGGTTAATGGCGCGGGGGTAGCGGTCGTTGGTGAACACCACCGCGGGGCCGACGAAAACGCCGTCTTCGAGCGTGTTGCCTTCATAAACGCAGGAATAGTTCTGGACTTTGCAGTTCCTGCCGATGGAGACATCCGCACCGACGTATACGCCTTTACCGATGATGCAGCCAGCGCCGATGGAAGCTCGTTCGCGCACCTGGGCCTGGTGCCAGACGCTGACGCCTTCGCCGATGATCGCCTGGTCGCTAACTTCGGCCGTTGGGTGTACGCGGAAGTTACTCACGAACCGGCCGGCTCTCCCGCGGACTCGAAGACTTCGCCGGAATCGTTGGAGTACTTGCGCGCAACGAGATGAATACGCCTTCGCAGCTCCTCCGGGTCAGTCCAGAGCACGCCTTCGACTTCGGCAATCAGGCGGCGGATTTCCGTGCCGGTGACATCGGCGGAGGCGGTCAGCCGCATGACCTTGGGATGGTCGGTGCTCTCCATCTTTTCGAAGTCAGCGACAAGTTCTTCGCGCAACTTTTCGCCTGGGCGAGGGCCGGTGAAGACGACTTCGATGTCTTCGCCGGGGCGAAGCCCACGGAGGCGAATCATGCGCTCGGCCAGTTCGAGCATGTTAATTTCCTGGCCCATGTCAAGCATGTAGATGTTGCCGCTACCGCCGAAGGTGCCGGCCTGGATCACGAGGCTGACGGCTTCGGGGATACTGATGAAGTACCGCATCATGTCCGGGTGGGTGATGGTGACGGGGCCGCCGCGCTCTATCTGGCGCATGAAGGTCAGCGGGGCCGAACCACGGCTGCCCATGACGTTGCCGAAGCGCACGGCGACGAACTTGGTGCGCTCGCTCTCGCGGGCAAGGGCCAGGACCATCAGTTCGGCGATGCGCTTGGTTGCGCCCATGACGCTCGTAGGGCGAACCGCCTTATCCGTTGAAATCAGCAGGAACGTGCCGGTTTGGAACGTCTTCGAGGCGGTGGCGACGTTGAGCGTGCCCAGGACGTTCACCCGGAACGCCTCATCGGGGTTGGCTTCGAGCATTGGGACGTGTTTGTAGGCTGCGGCGTGATACACGAGCTGGGGGCGGACGTGGTTGAAGATGTCATTGATCTTCCGCTCATCGACGATGTTGGCGGGCCATAATTTGATGATGGTCTGTGGCGAAACCCCGGCGATTTCGGCGGCAAGGTCAAAGAGGCCGCTCTCGTTGTTATCAAGCAGGTGCAGTTCGAGGGGTTGGAAGGTCGCGATCTGGCGGCAGAGTTCAGAGCCAATTGAGCCAGCAGCACCCGTGATGAGGACGACCTGATCCTTGACCGACTGACTACACGCGACGTAGTCAACCTGGACCGGTTCGCGGCCGAGGAGGTCATCGAGCGTGAGTTCGCGGAGGGCATCGTTGGTGTGGCCGCTGGAAATCCAGCGCTCAACGCCGGGGACAATCCGAACAGGCACGGCGGCAGCCTGGCAGGTGGCGACGATAGAGCGAATGGCGGAACCGGTGGCACGGGGGATGGCGATGGCGACCGCATCGACGCTGTGCGCCTGGATCTGCGCTTCGAGACCGGTGAGCGGACCGAACACGCGCAACCCGTGCATTCGCCGCTTTTGCTTGCGTGGGTCGTCATCAAGGTAGCCGATGGGTTGGTAGTTAAGCCCCGGACTGTTCTGGAGTTCGCGAGCGAGGGCCTGCCCGGTGTGGCCGGCGCCGATGATGAGGAGCCTCTGCGAGGCCACGGCGACGCGCGGTAGGCGCAGGAGCAGGCGCGAACGCATTTTCACGAAGGCCATGCCGGGGAAAATGAGTTCGCCCGCGATGAGGATGACGGAAAGCGGCAGATCCCGCTCGTTCACCCAAAAGTTCACGCCAAAGATCAGGACGGTCGAGAGCAGGACCGGCCGGAAGAGCGCAAGGATGTCGCCGAGGCTGCCGTAGGCCCAGACGGTGCGATAGACGCCGAAGAGCAGATTGGCGCCAACGTAGACAATCGCGATCACGGGAAACAGCCGAAGCACGAAGTCGAGGTTCTGGCGGGGCACTTCGGCATCGAAGCGGAGCAACAGGGCTGCCGCGTAGGCCATCGCGACGACGAAAACGTCGAGCACCATGGCACCCACCGCACGGGCATTGTCGCCACTCAAGAGGCTATTTTTCAGGCGAATCCGACCGGTGGTCATCGGGCGCCGCTCCGGCGCACAACGGCGAACGCGGTCCTCAGTAAGATGTGGATGTCGTTCAAGACCGAGTGAGTATCCACATACTCAAGATCGTATCGAGCGGTTTCGTCATAGGTCAAATCCGAACGGCCGTTCACCTGGGCCAACCCGGCGATTCCGGGAAGCACTTCGTGACGCCGATGATACTCGGCCGGGTATTGAGACACGATCTCGGGAATCTCGGGTCGCGGGCCGACGAGGGACATGTCGCCTTTGAGCACGTTAAGCAGGTTCGGAAGCTCGTCAAGTGATGTCTTCCGTGCGAAAGCGCCGAGGCGTGTGATCCGCGGGTTCGGTTTGTCCGGCGGCGCGAAGACGAATGAGGAGAAGTCCTGCACTCGATATTCGTCTTCCTCGCCCGGCTCCGGGTGGTGCATCGTCCGGAGTTTGACCATCTGGAACAAGCGGCCGTTCTGGCCGATGCGCTCCTGGACGAAGAACGGGTTGCCTCGCAACTCAACCGCGAGGATGGCTGCGGTGGCCGCGAGCAAGAGGATCCACGCGGGTGCCGTAGCCACGGTCAGGGCGACATCGAAAACGCGCTTGGCCACGGCCCAAGGGTAGCCGCGAGAATGCCTAGGGGCGACGCTCAGGCGGCCGCCCGGCGTAGATCAACGATGACGTTTAGCCTTCCGGCGAGGCGTTCGGCCTCCACGGTGACACGGTAACCACCAATGAACGGGCGGGAGTGATGACCGGCTTTGGCCAGCAACTCGGCACCGCTATGGACACGCGCTACATCGTCAACGTTCACCGTAGGTGAGACCTCAACGGCAAAAACCACGAGTTGTCCATCCGCGTTGCCGCGATCAATTCCTCGAACCATAAGGTCCAGCGCCTCAATGTCATGTTGCTCTTGAGCCGATATACGGCCGTCGTCCGCGGCAGAATCCGGGTCAAGATCGCCAGTCGTCACTCGTTCGGGCTTCCTGAGCCACCGGTTAAACCAGTTCGAGAGGTGGCGCTCGTATTTGTCTTCAAGAAGCTGGGCCTCGATGTTCCCCATTCGATCGTCCATCCGGTCCATGCGCGCATTCGTGTCATACACCGCAGCCGTTAGAAGGGCTACCTCGGCCCGCAAAGAGTCCACATGCTCTGCAAGCCGATCGAGTGCCGCCTCAACCCTGTCCATACGGGATGGCAACTCAAGCAGTTCCTCGCCGAGAATCAGGGGACGCAGGCGCTCGCGCCACTCGGGGTGCTCTCCGAGTAGCCGCACCAGGTCTTCGAAGTCGGATACGGTGAACGCCATCACATTGAGTATGGCTCAGGGAGATATCGGCGGCGGCGAATCGTGGAGAAGGACCACTGCCGTCGCGGCCATGGCCTCTCCGCGTCCGACGGCATCGAGTCCCTCGGCCGTTTTTGCCTTCACGCTCACCTGAATCGTGCCAATGCCCACGATTTCCGCGATACGTTCGCGGATGTGCTGAATATAGGGCGCGAGCTTCGGACGCTCGGTGCGCACGGTGGAATCGATATTCGTTACCTCCCACCCCTGATCGCGGGCGAGTTCCAGGGCCTTACGCAGGAAGTCGGCGCTATCAGCGTGGGCAAAGCGCGGGTCGGTTGGCGGGAAGTAGTGACCGATGTCGCCAAGCGCGGCTGCACCAAGGACCGCATCGGTGATGGCATGGAGCAGCACGTCGGCGTCGCTGTGGCCAGAAAGCCCCGGGCCCTCTTCGATGATGATGCCGCCAAGTACCAGCGTTCGGGCATCATCGACGCGGTGAAGGTCTTCGCCGAGGCCGACTCGCATGGTCATGCGAAACCTCTCGGGCGCAGGATAGACGCGGCAATTTCGAGATCGATCAGGCGGGTGATCTTCAGGTTTTCGGCACCGGCATCGACCACCACACATTCGAGGCCGAGTCTGCTGAGCATCGCGGCATCGTCGGTCTCGTCGTTGTCGCCCATGGCGGCAGCATCGAGCCACGGCTGCCGAAGGACGACCTGCGGTGTCTGTGCCGCCCACAACTGTGACCGTTCTGGGTGGCCGACGATAAGCGTATCGCGCACCACTTTGATGGTATCCGTGACGGGGGTGGCGGCAATCGCGCCGGGCTTGCCTTCCGCTGCGGCCACTATTCGAGCTATGAGAGCGGATGAAACTAACGGGCGAGCGCCATCGTGGATAGCGACGTAGCGGGCCGTGCATTGGCGAAGGCCCGCCTCAACGCTGTCGCGGCGCCGAGCGCCGCCTTCGACGACGCGAAAGCGGACTTTCGGGGCCCACACTTCGGCAAGGGCCTGGACGACGGCAACGCGGTCCGCGCTGGTGACGACGACGAGACAGCCGAGCCCGTGTGTGGCTTCAAATGCGGCAAGCGACCAGGCCAGGACGGGCCGCCCGCAGAGGTCCACCGACAGTTTGTCGGGTTCGCCAAAGCGGGTGGAGGACCCGGCGGCAACGATGACGGCATCGAAGGTCATGCCTTGCAAAGTAGCACCGCGGAGAAATATGACCCATAGCGAGTGACAATTCGCTATCGCCGCGTTAAAGCGCTATTATGCTTTGGTAAGGAGGGAAACACTCAATGCACACTGACGGTCTCATCGAACGAGCACAATTGCTGCTCAGGGTTGCAGCGGCTCTGTCGGCACCAGAACTGGAGCGGGATCGCGCAAACTTGCTTACATGGGCGGGCGAATTGCTGCAGCGGGCAGCTGGCGCCTCGATTTCCGAACCTGGCCAGCAAATCCGAACTCCAGCGGAACCCACGAACACAATCTCGGTTTCTGGTCGGGCTGGGCAAGAGATACGGATTTTCCGCTACTACAAGGGCAAACGATATGACGCCGTTCTCGAACCAAACAATGACGTGAGGTTCAACGGTCGACCGATGACGCCATCCGCAGCGGCCATGGACATCACCAACAACAACGTGAACGGCTGGAGGTGGTGGAAGTTCCGCCCGTCACCGAATTCGCCTGACATGCTCATCGACGCGCTGCGTTCCGGAGGTGTGAAATGAGACTAAGGGAGATGGACTTTTACAGCCTGATCGTGGACTGCCTCTTCGCCCTCGGCAGTTCTGCGCGTCGTCGCGAAGTGCTCAACGCCGTGAGGGACTGTATTCAACCGAGTGAGTCCGACCTCGAACTACTGCCTGTCAGCGCACAGGCACGATGGGAAAACGAAGCTAGCTGGGCGAGGAAGCGACTCGTCCAGTTCGGGTATCTTAGGTCGGATTCGCCGAGAGGCTGGTGGGAACTCTCCGAGGAAGGCTGGGCCTTGGCAGACATTCGGGCCGGGTAGGCCACTGCCACGTCGATATTGTCGGAGGCTTAGTCATAACCGCCTGCCTGCTACCATGGAAGTCCGCCCGCACCGGTCCGCCGCACGCCGGGGAAGGAGCTATCCATGACCGCAACAATCGAGCAACTGCTCACCCGTGTTTCCAAGCCCGCACGCTACACCGGCGGGGAATGGAACAGCGTAACCAAGGATTGGACCACCGCACAGGTTCGCATCGCGCTTGCGTACCCGGACGCCTACGACATTGGCATGTCCAATATGGGCCTCGGCATCCTCTACGACCTCCTCAACAAGGTCGAGGACGTGGTCTGCGAACGAGCATTCGCACCATGGGAAGACATGGAGGCAGAGATGCGGCGAGAAAACACGCCGCTCTGGAGTTTGGAAACGCGGGCGCGAGTCCGCGACTTCGATGTCCTCGGTTTCACGCTGCAGTACGAGATGACCTATAACAACGTCCACAACTTGCAGGATCTCTCGGGCATCCCGTTTTTTGCGCGCGAGCGATACGATGAGCTCCGAATTGTCA
>JANPDX010000693.1:0-3803 GCA_031431695.1 Dehalococcoidia bacterium | reverse complement strand
AACTGCGCGAACCGCTCATCGCTCGCCCACTCCGGGTGTTCGGCGACATCACAAAGCCGGCGCCACTCGTCATCGTTCGTCGCGACAATGGCGATCCAGCGGTCTTCGCCGGAACACCGGAATACACCATGCGGCACGAAGTCTTCCGAATTGTTTCCGTCCCTCGAACGGACGCGCTGGTTCACCGTGTAATCAAGGATGGCCGGCGCGAGGAAATGCAGCCCCGCTTCTGCTTGCGAAAGGTCGATGTACTGCCCCTGGCCGGTTCGCGACCGGTGATCGAGCGCCGCGAGGATGCTCGAAGCGATGAACTTCGGCGATACATAGTCCGTGTACGCGAGGAACGGTCCCGCCGGCGGCCGGTCACGCCATCCCGTCAGTTCGTGAAATCCGGAGATTGCAGCCCCCATGGTCCCATACCCGGCCAGCGCCGCTTCCGGTCCGCTTCCGCCATTCAGGCAGGTGCTTAGCATTACGAGCCCGGGATTGCGCGCGCTGAGCGTTTCGTAGTCCATGCCCCAGTTCTTCATCGCCTTGGGCGAAAAGTTCTCGACAACGACATCCGCCCAGTCTGCCAGGCGCATCGCCACCTCTCGAGCTTCCGGCTTCGCCATGTCCAACGTCAGCCCGAGCTTGCCGATGTTCGCGTTGCAGAAGTTCGCCGACCGTTCGGGGCCGACGACCCCGTCCTTGAACGGTTGCCCGGTGCGCAGCGCGTCAAGGAATTTTGAACTCTCAATCTTTACGACGGTCGCGCCCCAGTCCGCGAGCGCCCGGGTTGCGGCGGGTGCCGCGTAAACCCACGAGAAGTCGCATATCTTGAGCCCCTCAAGCGGCGGACGGGCATCGGCAACCGTTATCACCGGACCGCGCTGGCGCCGCTCCGGTGATTGCAACTCGGCGGCGTGCTCGTTCAATCGCGGTGGCCGTCGCCGGTAGGCAATCGGCGTCGCACTGAATTTTGCGAACGGTCCCGGAAACGAGGAAAGTTCGTTCGCCACCGGGTGCGCCAGCCGTTTCCAGTACTCGCGTGCCTGCAATTGCGCCGAGTTCACTATGTCCGCCGTCGTGCTGGTCGGCACGATCAACACGCGCCGCTCGAACGTTCCCCGGAACAGTTCCGCCTTCGTGTGCGACAACGTGAACGCTTCGATGCACCGCATCGCGCGCAGAAACTCCGGGACAGGTTCCTGGCCCGTCGTCAGCAATTGGACGTACGAGACCCAGTCCTTGTCCCTCGTCGCCTCATCGACGAAGCCTTCCTCATGCATCCACTCGAAGAGCCGTTTCGTGAAAGGCCCGAGAACGTTTCCGAACAACAGCGTGATGTTCACGTGGCCGTCTTTGCACGGATACACGAACCGCACATAGAGCGGGCCAAATTTGAGCCCACCACTCACACGAGTGATTGGGTGGTCGTTCCATGCGGGGGCGAGGATGACCGATTGGGTGGCCATCATCGCTGCCGTCTGCACGGAAACGTCAACACGTTGTCCGTGGCCGTCTCGGGTCCGTGCCGCGAGTGCCGTCAGCGCTCCGACCGTTGCCTCGGCGCCCGCATGCAGGTACGCCTGGAGGACTCCCGGCGCAACCGGGGCGCGGTCATCGTCTCCCGCGAGGGCGTGGGCGCCCGATGACGCCCACACAGTGAGATCGGTTGCTGCCCAGTCAGACTTGGGGCCAGTGCTGCCAAACGGCGTTATCGAAACGAATATGAGGCGTGGGTTCCGCGCGGAGAGTTCGGCCCACCCCAGCCCCAATGATTCCAGGTAACCCGGCGAGAAGGACTCGATGAGGAAATCAGCCTCGTCCACCATTCCGAGGAGAACATCTCGCCCCGCTGCGGTTGTGACGTCTACTTCGACGCTCCGCTTGTTCCTGGAGTACGACCACCATGCCAGCGAGTGTTCCGCATCGGGCTCGTCGTGCCGGAACGGTCCTAAATGCCTTAACGGCGATCCACCAGGCGGTTCCACCGCGATAACGTCCGCTCCCAGGTCCGCCAGCATCGCACCACAGATGGCGGAACTGTTCGTCGTGAGGTCCAGCACGCGATAAGGTGACAGCATCGGCGGCCCAACTTGCGGGAAGATTTGGCGGGAGTTTAGCAACTTCCAACGGTTTGATGCGAAGTCGACACCAGAGTGTCGCGTTTCAGCGGAGTCGTCCGGCCGTCCGCCCGAGGAAGGCCCTCCACGTCGCATAGTCCGCGGTAGCACTTCTCACCCCCCGCAGGTAGGCATGCATGTGCAGCGCTGCGTAGAGCCACTGCGAACCTGGGATCCACTCCGGCACAGCTCCCAGCGCGCGCGCGCTCCACTCCCATTGCGGCACTGCGGCTATCACCCGGGCGATGAGGCAGAGAACTGGTCCCCTCCCCGAATCGGCCCCCACCCGCAACGCCGCGCTACATTCCGGAGATTCCCGCCAAATCGCCACCCTGTCGCGGCCTTTCACGGTTGTGTCCCGAAGACACTCCGCCGTCGCCTTCGAGTAGTGCTGTACACCGCGTGCGTCCCGCGCATAGACAATCGGCACCCCGACCTGCTGAAGGCGATAGCCGAATTCAACGTCATCCGACCGTTGCAAACGGCTATCGAGGGCCCCAAGGTCCCGAAACATTTTCGCACCGATGGATAGGTTGCCGCCGTAGAACATCGAAAGCGGCACGCGCCCACCTGGCTTTGAAAGCGTCGCATCGACTCGCCGCCAAAACCGTTTTTCCCCATTCGGCAGTCCGCCGCGTTCCACGAGTATGTCCAATCGTCCGAGTACCGCCGATCCTGGCGAGCGCTCGTGGGCGTTGAGGTGGGCTCGAAGGGCGCCCTTCCGAAACTCCATGTCGTCGTCCACGAACAGCAAATAGGTTCCCCTAGCAACCGCAACGCCGGCGTTACGAGCCGCCGCAATCCCCTGGTTGGCTTGCGAAATCACGCGCAACGACATCGGGAAGTTCGACTCGCCCAGGGCTTCTGTTGAACCGTCCGTTGAGCCATCCACCACAACCACCACCTCGAACCGCTCGGGTTCCAGGTCCTGGGCGGCTATCGTCGCAAGCAGCCGCAGCAGCGGCCCACGCCGGTTGTAAGTCGTGACGATAACGGAAAGTTCCATGGCCATGCCGCCACACCATACCTGTCACGATTCTCAAGCTACTTCCGCGAGGCGCGTGGACTACTTCAGCAGGCCGCGCTCAAGCAACGCCTTCTTCATCGTCACACCGATGTCCGCCGGAGAATCCGAGACCCATGCGCCCGCCGCCTTGAGCGCGGCCTTCTTGTTTTCGGCCTTCCCGTCCTCGCCGGAGATGATGGCGCCCGCGTGGCCCATCCGCCGCCCCGCGGGCGCGGTGGCACCAGCGATGAAGACCACCACCGGCTTCTTTACATTCGCCTTGATGTATGCAGCCGCTTCCTGCTCCGCCGATCCGCCGATTTCGCCAACCAGCACGATGGCGTCGGTATCCGGGTCTTCGTTCAGCATGCGAATGGCCTCAATCTGGCGCGTACCGATGATCGGGTCGCCTCCGACGCCAATGCAGGTGCTTTGCCCGATTCCTTCGTTCGTCAACTGTGCAACGACCTCGTAGACCAGCGTGCCAGAACGGCTGACCACGCCGACTCGTCCCGGAAGGAACACGTCGCCAGGCATGATCCCGACGCGCGTATTGGTGGCCGGAGTAATTACCCCCGGGCAATTCGGACCAATGAGGATGCTGGACGATCCCTGCAGCGCCGCCTTCACCTTCACCATGTCCAGCACCGGGATTCCTTCGGTGATGCACACGATCAGCGGGACCTTCG
>JANPDX010000692.1:0-4764 GCA_031431695.1 Dehalococcoidia bacterium | reverse complement strand
CGCTATCACAGCGGGCGAATCGACAGTGAGGATTCCCGAAAGCACGAGGTCACCCCCGGGCTTCACAACAACGCCAAAGATGCCGGCAAGGGCTGTGTTCGCCGGGGTGCTGATGTTCGAGAGTACGAGTTCGTAACGGCCAGGGTGGTCATCTCGAAGCGTCCCCGCGCGAACTTCGACCGCGGCGCCGATTGCATTGGCGTCGCAATTGCGGCGCGCAACCTCGGCGGCGATTGGGTCGATATCGATTGCGACGACGCGGGGGACGCCGAGCATGACCGCGCCGATGGCGAGCACGCCGGAGCCCGTGCCAACATCGAGCATGGTGATTCCGGGGCGAGCGAGGCCATCGAGCGCCTTGAGGCAGAGGCGCGTGGTCTCGTGGTGCCCGGTGCCGAACGCCTGACCGGGGTCCAACCGGATTACGAGTTGGCCTGGCCGGGCTTCGTGTTCAATCCAGGTTGGGACAACCACGAGGCGACCGCCGGTCTCGACGACCCCGAAGAACTCTCGCCATGAGACGGACCAATCCTGTTCGTAAAACGGCTTCGCAATGAGCTGAACGGAGGGGTAAGCCTCCATGCCGTCACGAAGGTCCGAAATAAGTACGGCGCCCAGTTCGGAAGCCGGGAGGTAGGCGCGAACCAGCACGGGCTCTCCGCCGCGCACCCGGAAGCCCATCTCCGGGCCGAGAATGTCGATCGGGTGTTCCACGGTGATACCACCGGGCGCGACGCCGAGCATGAGGGCCGAGACTTCTTCGACCAGGAGTGGCGGGGTCTGGGCGGTGATTTCGTACCAGAGGGCACCGGAGCCGGCGGGCGGTTCAGTCACGGCCTGGTCAATCCAAAATCCAAAATCAAGAATCCAAAATCGATTCAGCCGGCCATGGCGTCGCGAATGCGTTCGAAGAAGCCCTTGGTGCGTTTCGGGAGCGTCGGGGTGCCCATGGTCCGGGCGAGTTTTTCGAGGAGCTCGCGTTGGTCCTCAGTGAGTGTTTCGGGGACGACGACGGTGACCCGGACGACCATGTCGCCACGGCCCGCGGCACGCAGGTGGGGTACACCCTTGCCGCGAATAACGAAGTCCTCGCCGCTCTGCGTACCTGCAGGGATTTCGAGTTCCATGTCGCCATCGAGGGTTGGGATCGAAAGCTCGGCGCCCAGGGCCGCTTGAGCCAGGTTGACCGGGAGTTCCAGAACGATGTGGTCTTCAACGCGCTGGAACCGCTCGTGTTCGGTGACGGAAAGCACGACGTAGAGGTTGCCGGATTCGCCGCCGCGGGCCCCGGCTTCGCCTTCTCCGGCAAGCCGAATCTGGGCGCTGTCATCGACGCCCGCGGGCACCTTCACTGCAATCTTTCGCGGCTGGCGGATGCGTCCGGTGCCGCGGCAATCTTCGCAGGGAGTGGGGACGATGCGCCCTTCGCCGCTGCACCGCGCGCAGGCAGCAACGTTGACGAACTGTCCAAAGATGCTCTGCTGCGAACGGCGAATTTCACCGGCGCCGTTGCATTCCGGGCAGGTCGCCAGTTCGGTACCGGGTTCGGCGCCCTTGCCGGCGCAACGGGTGCAACGATCCTGGCGCTGGAACTCGATGTCCTTTTCGACACCGAAGACGGCCTCTTCGAAGGTGAGCCGCATGTTGAAGCGAAGGTCGGCGCCCCGAGCGGGGCCGCGCCGGCGGCGTCCGCCACCGCGCTGTCCGCCACCAAAGAAGGCATCGAAGATGTCTCCGAAGCCGCCTTCGAAGTTGTGGAAGCCATCGAATCCGCCACCCTGGCCCGCACCACCTTCGACACCAGCGTGCCCAAAGCGGTCGTACGCCTGGCGCTTCTCGTCATCCGAAAGGATTTCGTATGCCCGGTTGATTTCCTTGAACTTTTCGGGGGCTTCTTCGGACGGATTTCGGTCCGGGTGGTACTCCATGGCGAGCTTGCGGTAGGCCTTTTTCAGGTCCTGCGCATCGACCGAGCGAGGCACGCCGAGCACTTCGTAATAGTCGCGTTGTCCGGTCGCCATCTTGACTTAGCAGTGTATCAGGCCGAGTGCTAAGGGTGGGTAGTTCACGAGAAATCCAGGGCGCGGACGTGGGTGAGCGCGGGTTCGTGACTCGCCATTCTGGTTTCGCAAAAGCCGCACCAACCACGCAAACCACCGGCCCGATGGACCGGCATCCCTACTCGGCCAACGTCCGCGCGCTTACTGGCGTGCGCGCCTCGGGCCACGAGACGGTAGAGTCCGTCCATGGCGAAAGTGCCCGAGCAGCTAGTCGAACCCCTCGATCGTTTCGTGCGGGGGGCCGCGATGGTCCGTGAAGCGGTATACGCAGCGGATGCGGGCACCATTTCCCGGCCGGGTACCGAGGGCTGGTCGATTCGCGACATCCTCGTCCACTTAAGCGACGCTGAGATGGTGCGGGCCACACGGATCAGGCTCATTTTGGCGGGCGACGAACCGCCGATATTCACGTTCGATGAGGGAATGTGGAAGCGGAAGTTGCACTACATCTGGAGAAGTCCGGAAGCGGCGATCGCGCTGTTCGACCAGTTGCGGTATACGACGATGGAGATCTTCCGCCAGCTTGACATGAAGTCCTGGGAGAGGGCCGGCATACTGCCAGACGGCGAACATCTGACCGTGGGGGAGCTACTCATCCGGGGAGCAAACCACTCGGAGGAGCACGCAAACCAGATCCGCGTGATACGCGGTATGGAGCCAGCGCCCCCGAGAGCGTGAACCCAGTCCGGGTGGGATGATGACCGGACCCCCATTCTGGACGTGATTGTGGCGATTCCGCCCTTTCTTCTTGCCCGCCGCCGGTGGCGAACGTGAGCCCTCTCCAAAGCGTTCGGAACGTGTTCAACGCTACCTGGAAGAAGAACCTTTTCGGCGTCTGGGTCGGTGTCTTCGTCGGGCTGGTCGGCGCCGGTTTCGTCTTTCCGTTCATCCCGTTCTACATCAAGGAACTCGGCGTCACGAAGGAATCCGAGGTCGCGTTCTACACCAGCCTAACGGCCAGCGCGACGGGCCTCTCGTTGACCATTACCGCGCCGATCTGGGGTTCGCTGGCGGACAAATACGGCCGGAAGCCGATGTTCCTGCGGGCACTCATCGGGGCGGGCGTCCTGATCTTGATAATGGGCCTGGCCCAGACGGTCTGGCAGTTGGTCGCGCTGCGGTTTTTGATGGGGGCGTTCGCCGGGACGATGGGTGCGGCAGCGGCCCTTGTCGCTTCAACTACCCCCAGGGCGAAAGTCGGGCATGCGCTGGGGATACTGCAAACCGGGCAGTTCCTGGCGAACATGCTGGGGCCGGCAATGGGCGGTTTCGTCGCCGGAAGCCTCGGGATTCGTGAGTCGTTCATTTTTTGCGCGGCGCTCTACCTCATCGCCGCGCTGCTGGTGTTTTTTCTTGTCCGTGAGGACCCGCTTCTCGAGACGAATGCGGCGAACGATGCCGAGACGGGCGCGGAGGATTCGGATACGGGAGGGAGCGTGCTCCAAAACTTGCGGGCGGTGGTTTCCGAGCCGCAGGTGGTCTTCATGATGGCGCTGCTGTTCTGCCTCTGGCTGAGCACCACGTTCGTGCGCCCACTGATGCCGATCAGCATCGATAATTTCGCGACCAATCAGCACTTGCCTATCCGAGTTTTCGGGTGGTCGGCAAGCCTGAAGGAAGAGGCAGCAACGGGACTTGTCTTCAGCGTCGTGGGGCTGACGAGCACGATTGCGGCGCTCTCGGTGGGGCCACTTGGCGAGCGGTTTGGCTACCGCAATATCGTCGCGGGAGCGGCGCTCCTCGCGGGAGTCCTCTATCCGACGGTCGCGCTTGCGGGCGGCCTGTTGAGCTTTGCCTTGCTGCTCGGCGCGGTGGGACTCTTCCAGGGCGCCATGGTGCCGGGCACGAGCGCACTGATAGCGGCTTCGGCGCCCGAGGGAAAACAGGGGAGCACGTTCGGAGTCGCGGCGAGCATGCAATCGCTTGCCCTCATGCTCGGACCGCTCGGCGGGGGCTTCACGACCGGCGTTGGCGGGATAGCAGCGGTCTATGTCGTGATCGGTGTGATCCTGGTGATGGCGGCAGTTGGATGCTTGCTGTTTGTGAAGGAACCGGAGGGCTTTGGACGGGCGCGGAGGATTGGATACCACTGACCGTGGCCTCGACCGTTATGCTTTCAGAAACACATCCTCGGGGGACAGTAATGACTGAAGATTGGGTTCGCCCTGTAGTTCACTGGGAGATCCAGGCGAAGGACGCTGACACGATGACCGCGTTCTATTCGACCCTGTTCAACTGGCAGATCGGTGAAGGCAGGGTCCGCCAAATCTCGCCGGGCATCGGCGCCCCCGAACCGATCAGCGGGCACATCTTGCAGAGCACAGAATCCGGCGTGTCGCTCTACATCCAGGTTTTGAGCCTTGGAGCGACCATGGCGAAGGCGAAGGAACTGGGCGGTACCGTGCTGCGGGAGCCCTTCGATCGTCCAGGGCAGGCAACGCTTGCGTGGATCGCCGACCCCGAAGGCAACAAAGTGGTGCTCGTTCAGCAATAATTCGCAGATCGCCTGCTCGTCAGCGCCGAGCGTATGGTTCGGCACCAGCTCGAATCGTGAGGGAACCGATGTCTGATACTGTCCTGTTCGAAACCCGCGGCGCCGTTGGCGTGATGACCCTGAACCGCCCGGAAGCGCTCAACGCGATGAACCCGGAAATGCTTGACACAATGTTCCGGGTGGCCGAGAGCGCAGCCGCGGATCCAGCTG
>JANPDX010000691.1:0-1939 GCA_031431695.1 Dehalococcoidia bacterium | reverse complement strand
AACCACCGATCCAACGAACCCGGGACCTTCTTTCCCTCTTATCGCCAGCGGGCCATAGCCATCGCTCGCCCTCACCTGATCGGAGTCGTCGCGCGCCCGCCGGGTTTGAATTCCGGGGTGCGCATTTCCGCTCGATGTGTAGCATTTCGCCAGAAGTGCTTTTCATCGGGGATCGCAGCCTTGTGCGGTTGCTGGAATTCGCCCTGAGGGCAAGCTAAGAAGGAACAAGACCGCTATGACTCAAGCCATGCCCCCGGCCCCCGTGGCCATCCCGTTGCCCCCGGAATTTCCCATTGCGTGGGAGTCCCCGGAGCTGTCTTTCCTCCCGTTCCAGCAGGACAGACAGCACGTCCCGAACCCGATGACGCCGCTTTCGGCCTGGTTCGCGGCAAACGGATTCGCCGTTGGTGCGTCACGTGCCCTGGCCACCTACCACGTGCCGATGGCGTTTACGGTTGGACATTTCAACTACTACTACTACATGGCCATTGCACCAAACGTCCCTCCGGAGGAGATGCCGGCAATGGAACTGCTGGCCGAGCAGTCGCTCATGGCCGCGGTTCCCGTCTTCGGTGAGCGCTGGAAGAACGAATGGCTACCCGAGTTAATGGGCCTGTGGTCCGAGTGGTCGGCGTTCGACCTTTCATCCGCGTCCCTCGGACGCCTCGCAGAACGCCTTGAGGAATCGCTGGTCATGTACCAGCGCGTCTGGGAAATCCACTTCGAGATGTTGGTCCCGGGGATGATCGGATTCAGCGAGTTCCGGCTGCTCTATGGGCGGCTCTTCCCTGAATCCGGCGACCTCGCCGCCTACAAGCTCCTGCAGGGTTTCGACAACAGCAGCCTCGCCGCCGACCGCGCCTTCTATCGGCTGAGCCAACTGGTCGCGAACGATGCCACGCTTCGTTCGGAGTTTCTTGGCAAGCCGTCGGCGGCCTTGCGCGACTCGCTGGCCTCACACGAAAGCGGACGGGCATTCCTCGGCGAAGTGGCGACGGTTCTCTCGAAATGGGGCTTCCGCAGCGACACCGT
Organism: Dehalococcoidia bacterium; assembly: GCA_031431695.1. GTDB lineage: Bacteria > Chloroflexota > Dehalococcoidia > Tepidiformales > Tepidiformaceae > Amarobacter. The sequence continues at coordinate 907 of JANPDX010000691.1, read as the reverse complement.
CCAGGAATTCGCCGACCCAAGTTGGGTTGAGGACCCGCAGCTGTTGTTCACCACGATCCGCGCCCTCATCGAAAAAGGCGAGGACCCGCAGGCTCGCCTCGAAAAAATGGCTCGCGAACGGGAAGTCGCCGTGGCCGAAGCTCGGGCGGCCCTGGCCTCACAACCACCGGACGTTCGGGGCATGTTCGAGGCTCTTCTCGCGGCCGCTCAAACCACGTCCTACCTACAGGAGGACCACAATCACTGGATTGACCAGCGCAGCCTTCACGAAGTCCGCCAGGTGGCCATGGAGACCGGCCGCCGGCTCGTGAGCGCGGGATTGCTCGCCCTCCCGGAAGACCTGTTCCTGTTCACCTTGCCGGAAATCAAAGAGATAGTTGGCAGAAACGAAAATGCCGTTGCCCGGGCGGAGACCCGGCGCGGGGAAATGCGCCATTGGGCTACGGTCACTCCGCCGCCCGTGGTCGGCACGGACTACGGGCCACCGCCCGACAATCCGTTGACGCGCGCCATCATGCGGTTTTTTGGCGAGCCGCCCCCCGCAAGCGAAGCGAAGCTGATCCGGGGCAATGCCGGCAGTTCCGGTGTCGTTCGCGGCATCGCCCGGGTAATCATTACGCTCGACGACGCGGATCGACTCGACCCTGGCGATGTCCTCGTCACGGCGACGACTTCGCCGCCCTGGACCTCGCTCTTCGGCATCGCTTCGGCGGTTGTCACCGACACCGGCGGTGCGTTGAGCCACTGCGCGATTGTGGCGCGGGAGTACGGCATCCCCTGCGTTGTTGGCACCGGGGCCGCGACGGCGATGATCGAAGACGGCCAACTCATTGAGGTCGATGGCGATCAGGGCCTGGTACGAATCCTCTGACTCGCGGTGCGGTTGTGGGCGCGCACACCGTGAACC
>JANPDX010000690.1:0-15813 GCA_031431695.1 Dehalococcoidia bacterium | reverse complement strand
TGTTCGAATGCCCCTCCCAGTGTGGCCGGGCGATCGATGGGAAAGGCGAGGAACAAACCGTCCGGCCCCGCGCCATGCCACGGCCGGGCCTTGATCACCTCTATCGTGCCTCGCCACAACGCTACTCGTGTCGAGCCTTCGCTTTCGGCGAGCGATGGTCTGTCCTGAACCCGAGACGCTGTGCCGGCCGCCCCGCCTGAGACCAGGCTCACCGAGCCACCAAGAAGGAATCCGGCGAGCAACAGGACTACCGGCCGGCGGAATGTGGTCCACGGGTTGCGTGAAACCCACCACGCCAACGGGGCCAGAGTCACAAACAGCCCGAGCGCCGCCAGGCCCGTCCGGGACTGGCTCTCGATGATGATGAAGGCGACTGCCGCCGCCAACACCACGGCGCCCGCCCACCGCCGACGGTCCGGGCCGGTGGAAAGCCTGCCGAATCCCACGAGAGCCACAGCTGCCATGGCGGCCAGTTCGTTCGCGTTTCCGATGGTGCCGATTGCCCGAACGGACGTGTCAGTCCACCAGTCAACTGGGTCGGCTCCGAATGACTGCACCGCGGTGTACATCCAGACGCCGGTGAGGCCGATCATGAGGAACTTCAGGATGAGGCCTGTCTGGCCCGCCACGGCGGCCCTCATCGCCCCGGCCAGCAAGACCACATAGGCAAGCTGAGTGAGAAATCCCTGGCGGTACTGGTAGAGACCGAGGGCGCTGCCCCGCGGATCCATCGCCAGTAGTTCGCTCAAGACGAGCGCCCCTATCCACGCGGCGAGGGCGAGGCGAACAGCGCGCGGAGCGCAAAGCGGCAGGCCCTGGAGGGCGAGGCCGACGAGCACGATGGCCGCGGCTATGAGCAGCGAACTTTGTTTGGCGAGCGTGAAGTCGTCATAAACCTGGGGCAGAAACACAATCGGAGTGATTGCTAACGCGACGAAGAGGCCGGCGAGGACGATTCGATCCGGGACCGAGAGACCCGGGGTCGCGCCGTCGGTTGGTTTGCTTGCCACTGGTGGGCATCGTACGAGCCAGCAGCTTCAGACGCACCGGGCGGGAGCGCCTATTTTGGCCGGGCCCATGCCACTCGGGGGTCTATCGTCCGTTGCATGGTGTGCTCGACGGGTGCGAAACCGTGTCCGAGCCAGAACGGCGCCCCGGACGGATTTCCGGACGCGAAGTGCAGCGTACACGAGGCATACCCGGAGCGTTTGGCCCAGGCCATGGAGTGTTCGAGAAGCGTGGCGCCGATACCACCGCCGCGGACGGAGTCATCCACGACGCCCTCGAACAGGTAGACGTCGGTGTCTCGCTTGACAATTGGAGGTGTGAACCCGGGACGGAGGAACGTCTGCATGGCCACCGGCCGGCCCTCGTCGTAGGCGACGAAGTAGGGCATCTCCCCGCTACGTAAGGCATGGGCATTGAAATCGCGGGCTGCTGGTTGCGCTTCTGAGAGCACCGGCCAGAACATCGGCGATTGCCAGTGCCAGGCGTTCAGCGTATCGGCAAGTTGGAGCACGTCATTAAGGTCTTCCGGGGACGCGCGTTCTATTGTGATGGCGCGCCGAGACGGTAGGCGAACTGGAACGCCAGTGTCGCGGGTAGCGGCAGTCATTTGCCGGCCGAATCCGAGTGAGACCCAGGCTTCCTGCAAATCCGGATCACCGGGGACGATGGCGACGCGATGAACGAAGAGGCCGCTATCGACCCACAGTCGGGCGAGGAACGCGTAAAGGGCGCGATACACCGGCACAGGGTCCTGGCCGCTCGCTGAGGCATGGTTTTCGACGCCGATGGCAACGGAAAAGGGCGGAACAAACTGAGACGCGAAGTCGCGAGGAGCCAACAACATCCGTTCGCCAATGAGGAATCCGGCGACCGCGCCTTCACAGAGCGCTATCGCCCCATCTGTTAGCGCGTTGGCAAAGAGTGAATCAAGAAGCGGCCGCGTGTGCGCAACGTCGGCTAGCAGCGGGTCCAGGTGAGGCACTCGCGTGAGGTCGGCCCGATGGCGCATCGCGAGGAGTTCGGCGCAGATGGCGACATCGGACTCGGCGAGAGATCGAACTTCAATGGACGGCATCGGGGGGCTCCTGAGTAACCTGCGCAAAGACAGTAGCGGTATGGGCCTCTCTAACGCTGTTTCGTCCTTGTTTCGACTATGTTACATTTAGGTTAATTCACTATATGGAGAGTAGAACCATGAGTACCGAGACAATGACCGACGCCGAAGCCGGCGTGAAGCAGGCGAGCGCGCACCTGTACGAGGCAATGACCCATCACTACGGCCCGTTGGACCTGGGCGCCCATCAACCACTCGTGAAAGCAATTTCCGAGTATGGGCAGCGGAGCCGTGAGCGCGACGACGAAGGTGTGACGCTCGCCAGCGCGCATGTCTACGAAGCACTGACGCATCACTTCGGGCCTCGGGATCTCGGTGCGCATGACCCGGTTGTGAAGTCGCTAGTCGAGTACGGCAAAGCCTGCCGCGGGGCCGGCATCAAGTAGCGCTTGCGGGCCATGAAGCAGAACGAAGGGCCGCTAGTCAGTGGCCGACCATCATCATTCCGGTAGCTTCCTGAACACTAACAGCCGGGCAAACGCTCCCTGAGGACGCCTGGCAAAGCGGCTATGGGAACTCGGACTTGTCCTTGCGTGTCACGGTCGCGGATCGTCACTGAGTCATCGCCCGGCACGCCATTTTCGCCAACGGTCGCGAAGTCGATAGTGATACAAAGTGGTGTGCCGATCTCGTCCTGGCGGCGATAGCGCCGGCCGATTGATTGGGTCTCGTCGTATTGGGCCATATAGAGCGGCCGGATCATTTCGAAAACCTTCCGGGCGGTGGGTTGGAGCGCTTCGTTTTTGGAGAGCGGTAACACGGCTACTTTGATCGGGGAGATGTTTGGCCTGAACTTCAATACGATCCGCGTCTCACCCTTCTCGTCGAGTTCTTCGGTGTAGGCCTCGAGCAGCGTCACCGCGAGCGTTCGGGTGAGGCCCGCGGCCGGTTCGATGACCCACGGCACGAGGTGCTGTTTGGTCTCCTCATCGAAATAGGTGAGCGGATGTCCGCTTGCCTTGCCGTGCGCTGTGAGGTCGAAGTCTGTCCGGGCAGCGATGCCTTCCAGCTCACCCCATCCCCAGGGGAAGAGGTATTCCACGTCGGCGGTGCCTGCACTGTAGTGCGAGAGCTCCGCCTTCTCGTGGTAGCGGATGCGCAGGCGCGAAGGGTCGATGCCGATGGTGTCGCGGTACCAGGCCATGCGGTAGTCGATCCATTCGCGATGGAGGGCCAGGTACTCTTCGGGGTTCTCGCGATCCTTCGGCGGAAAGCAGAAGTACTCCATCTCCATCTGCTCGAACTCAAGCGTGCGGAAGATGAACTTCCCGGGCGTGATTTCGTTGCGGAAGCTGACGCGGCTCTGGGCGATGCCGAAGGGCAGCTTTCGCCGCATCGAGTTCACGACGTTTTCGAAGTTGATAAAGATGCCCTGGGCCGTTTCCGGCGGGAGGTAGGCGACATTGGCCTGGTCGGCGACTGTGCCGACCTGCGTCTGGAACATCATGTTGAATTGCCGGGGCTCGGTCAGCTCGCCGCCGTCGTTCGGGCAGGTCACTTGTCCGGCCTGATTGCGCTTCACCTCGCCGTACTGGCCCTCCTCGATGTGGTCCAGGCGCCAGCGCATCTGGCACTTCTTGCAATCGACGAGCGGGTCGGTGAAGTTCGCGACATGGCCGGAGGCGACCCATACGCGCGGGTTCGTTATCAGGGCGGCGTCGAGTCCGACGACGTCATCGCGGTCGCGAACCATGGACTTCCACCAGGCTTCGCGGATGTTTCGTTTGAGCTCTACACCGAGTGGTCCGTAGTCGTAGGTGTTGGCGAAGCCGCCGTAGATCTCGGCGGCGGGAAAAACGAACCCTCGGCGTTTGGCGAGCGAGACGATAGTTTCGAGGTCTTTTGCGGGCACTTGAAGAAATTCCTGTGAGGCAGTGTCGGCGCACCTGGCGGGCGCGCCGCAGTTTGGCCAGAGTAGCACTGGCCGCGCTTAGGACCGGGCCGGGCCGCCGAGGCGACGTACGATTTCGGCCTGCGCCAAGGGGATTTCCAGAACTTTCACACGGGCGGTGGCACCCGAAACCAGGGTCACGTCCCGCTGCGGCAGACCGAGCGCGTTGGCCAGCAACTTGGTCACGGCTGCGTTTGCTTTGCCATCTGTCGGCGCCGCGGTGACCCGGATGGCAAGGCGGCCTTCCGAGTCGAAGCCTTCGACCGCGTCGCGGCTGGCGCGGGGGGATACGCGGACAATAAGTCGCATGAGACGAGACTAAACCACTCCGCAGTTCAAGGCCGAACATTCGCAGTACTCGAAAGGCAGTTCCAAATTCTAGAACTGGTTGTCACGGGGGACTAGAACATTTGTTTCCCATTGGGTATTATCCGCAGCGGCGGACTTCACGATGTCAGCATCGGAGCCCGCACATACGATGTGCTGGTGAGTCATGGCAGAAAACGATCGCGCTCGGGCATTGGAACTTGCGCTTTCCCAGATTGAGAAACAATTCGGGCGCGGGGCCGTCATCAAACTCGGGGAAGCTGATATCGCCCCGATCGATGTGATTTCGACTGGCTCGCTGGCGCTCGATATTGCCCTCGGCGTTGGCGGAATTCCCCGCGGCCGCGTGACCGAGATTTTCGGCCCGGAATCAGCGGGCAAGAGCACGTTGGCCCAGCACATCATGGCCGAGGCACAGAAGGCGGGAGGAACCGCCGCGTATATCGATGTCGAACACGCGATGGATCCGGCTTACGCGCGGGACCTCGGCATCCGGTTGGAGGACCTTCTCGTCAGCCAGCCCGACACTGGCGAACAGGCGCTGGAGATCTGTGAAGCGCTGGTGCGTTCCAACGCAGTCGATGTGATTGTGGTTGACTCGGTTGCGGCGCTGGTGCCGCGCGCTGAGATCGAGGGCGATATGGGCGATTCCCATATCGGGTTGCAGGCCCGGCTGATGTCGCAGGCCCTCCGCAAGCTGACAGCGACGATTTCGCGAACGAGCACCTCTGTGATCTTCATTAACCAGCTCCGAGAAAAAGTGGGCATCGTTTTCGGCAACCCGGAGGTAACCCCCGGAGGGCGGGCCCTAAAGTTCTATTCCTCAGTACGCATCGACATTCGACCGGTTGAATCGATCAAGCGCGGGACGGATGTGGTTGGGCGCCGGGTGAAGGCGAAGATCGTGAAGAACAAAGTGGCTGCGCCGTTCCGCCAGGCCGAATTCGATATCATGTTCCAGCCACCCCGAGGGATCAGCCGTTCGGGCGACATCATCGACCTGGGAGTGGAATACAACGTGCTCACGAAGAGTGGTGCGTTCTACAGCTTCGGGGATATGCGGCTTGGCCAGGGACGAGAGAAGGCGAAAGAATTCCTGGACGACAACAGCGAACTGGCGGCAACGATTGAAGGCGACATTCGGCGTGAGGCTGGCCTTCCGGCGCCGACCGTCGCAAAATCAGCGGCGGAGCCGGTAGCGGCGCGTTAGCGAGTGTATGGACGAACCTCCCAGTCTGACTATTGTTGAGATTCGAAGTGTGGCTCGTGGCCGCCAACGGTTGCTTGTCCTCTCAGACGGCCGCGAGTTTCTTTTTAGCGACGAAGCGTGCGAACGCTGTGCTGTCGCAGAGGGAGACGAGGCCTCAGTCGAGAGATTGAAGCAACTCGACCGCGCCGAGCGGCGCGTCAACGCACACGCCGCTGCCCTCAGACTCCTCGCTACGCGGCCGCGTAGCGAGAGTGAAATGCAAACGCGGCTGGCGATGCGAGGAGTGGATCCGGCGGCCATCGCGGACGAAATGGAGCGGCTTCGCTCAGCGGGGTTGCTCGACGACGAGAAGTTCGCTCAATCGTGGGTGGAGGATCGCAAACGGCTATCTCCCCGCGGCCGGCGAATGCTTCGTTACGAACTCTTGGGCCGCGGTATCGACCCTGAATCCGCGGAGCGGGCGACACACAGCATCGACGACCGTGAGACGGCGTTGCTCCTTGCTCGTGGCCGCGCTCGCCGGGTTCCGAGAACGAGCTACGAAGCTTTTTTTGCGAACGTCGGCGGGTTCCTGCGGCGCCGTGGCTTTGACTACGAGGTGACGGCCGATGCAACGCGACAGGTCTGGGCAGAAGGGCAGAACTCGGGCGTTGACGAAGGCGACGGGACCGAATAGCCCCCGCAGACAGGCCGGCTCCGGCTCGATTTCCCACGTCTCGGGCCTTCTGGCAGAATCAATCATACAGATGGCGGCGAGGCCGGGCAGTGGCCCGCTGACCAGGAGGTGGATATGGAACTGCGTTTTGGAGCAAAGGAAGAAGTACTCCGCAAGGAAGTTCGCGAATTCCTCATCAAGAACAATGGTCGCGACGGAGAGTCCGGCGGTGCTCAGCTTGGCAGCCGAAGCGATGAAGAGTTCGAGTTCGCCAGGGGCTTCAACGAGAAGCTGGCGTCTCGGGGCTGGATAGCTCCCGCCTGGCCGACGGAGTACGGCGGCCTTGGCGCTTCCATCTACGAACAGATGGTCTTCAACGAAGAGTTCGGCTACTGGGGTGCGCCCGACACGGGTACGCGCGGATTCGGCGTAGGCATGATCGGCCCCACCATCATCATTCACGGCAACGAAGAGCAGAAGAAGAACTATCTCCCGAAGATCACCAGCGGTGAACACGTTTGGTGCCAGGGCTATAGCGAGCCAGGAGCCGGGTCTGACCTGGCGAGCCTGCAGACCCGCGCCACGCGGGACGGCGACGACTTCGTTATTAACGGCCAGAAGATCTGGACTTCAGGCGGCCACCGCTCGAACCAGATGTTTTGTCTCGTCCGGACCGATCCCGAAGCGCCGAAGCATCGCGGTATCAGCTTCCTATTGCTTGACGACATAAAGAATACTCCCGGCCTGACCATTCGCCCGCTCATCAACATGGCCAACCGCCATCATTTCAACGAAGTCTTCTTCGAAGACGTCCGCGTCCCTGCCAAAAACCTCCTCGGAGAGGAGAACCGCGGCTGGTATGTCGGTATGACGTTGCTCGACTTCGAACGGTCGGGAATCGGGACGACAGCATCGCAAAAGCGAACGCTCGAGGAACTGGCTTCGGTCCTGCGTGCGGGGCCAAAGGACCGCCGGGAGACGTACCGCACGCGGCTTGCTGACCATGTGGTCGCGAACAACGTCGGACGGTTCCTTGGCTACCGGATCGGGCACATGCAGGCCAATGGCATGGTCCCGAACTACGAAGCGTCCGTGGTGAAGATCTTTCAGTCCGAACTCGGACAGCGGATCTACAACTTCGGGGTGAACTTGCTCGGGCTGAGCGGCCAGATGATGCCGGAGGAGCCGCGGGCGCCGCTTCATGGTGACATGCCGGAATCCCACCTCATGGCGGTCCCATCGTCTATCTACAGCGGTAGCAACGAAATCCAACGCAACATCATTGCCACACGGGGACTCGGTCTCCCGCGGGGGTAACTCGCCCGCAAGACAGAATCTCTACGGGGAGCCCTTTGGGCTCCCCGTTCCGTGTGTCCCGTAGAATGGCGAGATGGTGATGCTCGGCGGACTCGAACGCCGCCTGCAAGCAACGGGGACGGTCGGTCTTCTGGTCGGGCTGCTGTTTTTCGGGACCCTTGGGTATTGGCAGATAGGGCGTACCGACCTTGCCGACGACGACCGAAACCCGCGTGTTCTTGCGGCATTCCATGACCCGAGCCGGGGAAGAATCCTCGACCGCCGCGGAAACGTGCTCGCCGAGTCGCTCCCGGACGGTACTCGCCATTACACCGACGCTTCGACGGCGCATCTCCTGGGCTACCTCGACCCTCGCTACGGGTCGCAGGGTATCGAACTCGTGTTCAACGATGTGCTTTCGGGCGCCGCCCCAACGGGGTGGGCGGAGGCTATCCGTGCGGAGTTCGACCGCGGTGGGCGCTCGGGCAAGGACGTTGTTCTGACCATCGACCCAAGCGTTCAGGGGGCCGCCACGGCCGCGTTAGGCGCTCGAAGAGGCGCGGTAGTGGCGATTGACCCGCGAAACGGGGAAGTGTTGGCGATGGTGAGTGTCCCGACGTACGATCCGGGCGCACTGGGTGCGCTTGGAAGCCAACTCTTCCAGGACGCAACTTCACCGTTGCTGAACCGGGCTATCCAGGGGTTGTATCCACCGGGTTCGACCTTCAAAACTGTTACGGCGGCCGGCATCCTGGAGAAGGGCATCGCCACGCCGGAAACGGTCGTTAGCTGCCCCGGCCAAATTGTCATCGATGGGTTTCCGATTTCGTGCGCCAACACAGCCCAGGGCATAGGCACGTACCCGTTCAAGCAAGCGTTCACGTTCTCTGTTAATGCCATCTTCGCCCAACTCGGTGTCAAACTTGGGTGGACTGGCCTGACGGACATCGCCCGCAGGTTCGGGTTCGATTCGAGGCCGGAGTTCACGTTGGATACCGCGGCGAGCCAGATCCACGGGGAGGGAAGCAAGGAGACGATAACATTGCTCGCATCGACCGCTTTCGGCCAGGGAGAGATATTGGCGACCCCGTTCCAGATGGCTATCGTGGCGGCTACAATTGCGAACAAGGGCATCCTGATGCGCCCGCATCTGACGCTTGGAGATGCGGGCGCTGGCCGCCCGGTGGTGGGTCTTGAGGGCAGTTCGTCACGCAGGATCATCAGCGAAGACCTGGCACTTACCCTGAACTCTTTCATGGTTTCGGTTGTTCAGAACGGACAGGCCAACGGGGTTTCCATTCCGGGCGTGGTAGTCGGCGGCAAGACCGGCACGGCCGAAGTGGGCGATGGGACGTCACATGCGTGGTTCATCGCGTTCGCGCCAGCGGAAGAACCGAGAATAGCCATCGCTGTCGTGGTGGAGAACGGTGGCCAGGGTGGAGTCATAGCCTCTCCAATCGCCGGTCAGGTCATTCGCGCGGCATTGGCCAGGTGACAGCCGAGAGTACCCCGCTCGAACGCTTCCTCCTGGGCGCGGCTCGGATCGCGACGGGCTCGACGCTGCATCCGGTCGCCATCCTGCAGGCAGTCGAAAACGCTGCGCGCGCCAGCGTTTCCGATGGCATGGTGGCGAATGTCTACGTTGTTGAAATGAACCCGGCGGATGCGGGCCAGTTCGCGCCAGGATTGGAGCCGCTGCGCAATGCCGTCGACCAGATGCTGGAAGAGCTTCGGGTGGCCAACCACCTGGAAACGCTCTCACACTGGGATGTGGATTTTGCGGCTTCCGCGAGGATTCCGGCGGGGACCGTCAGGATCGTGACTACCTTTCGCAATGAGCCCCGGCACTCGATGAGCGAAATCTCGACCCGCAACACCGAGGCCCTCACGCGGCAGAAGGGCAAGTTCATCGTCGTTGAGGGTGTCGGACGCGTCCGGCTGAGTCACACTCCTTTCCTGATTGGCCGTTCGCCAAAGTGTGATCTGACTCTGTCCGACCTATCGGTTTCAAGGACGCACGCACGAATCGAACAAACGTCCACGGGACAGTTGCTTGTTCGTGACCTGGGCAGCCGAAATAAGCTTCTCGTCGATGGAGAGTCAGTGGAGCAGGTGACGCTCTTGCCCGGAGTACGGGTGACGCTTGGTTCGACGACTTTTTCTCTGGCGGAGGGGCCATGAACGGCTCAACAGAGCTGCTGCTGCTTCGCCTTGGCCTTATCGCGGTGATGTTCGCTTTCCTCGCCGCGATAGCCTTGAGCATGAGGAGCGCCATGGCCGCTGAGGCGGCGCCACGGCCCCGTCCCGTCGCACGGCGGTGGCGGCTCGTCGTGGTTGCCCCCGGAGAGTCTGGACTCACTCGCGGCGCCGAATTTCCACTCGCGGGGACGATGCTCATCGGGCGCGATGCCCGCGCGGGAATCGTCATCCAGGATGGCTCGGTATCCACCCGCCACGCCTCGATCGAGCGTGGTGGCGCCGGTTGGAAGGTTGTCGATCTTGGGAGCACCAATGGCACGCTCATCGACGGCCGCCCAATCGACCAGCGTGGAGCAATGCTTCACGGCGGGGAGCAAGTAACGTTCGGGGCCGTGGTGCTTCAGATTCTTGAGGGCTGATGCGGGGAGCCCGCACCGGCCAACAGCCCAACGAGCGCGAAGTTCACCACAATGCTCGAACCTCCGTAGCTGACCAGAGGCAGCGTGATGCCGGTGGTCGGAATGATGCGAAGGTTTCCGGCGATGATTACCGCCGCCTGGATTGTCACCAGCAAGGCGATTCCCGCGCACAGAAGTCGCGAGTAGGGGTCTTCAACAGAGCGCGAGGCGCGAAGTCCCGAATAGAGGAACGCCAGGAATACGACGATGAGGGCAGTTGCCCCAGCCATGCCGAGTTCTTCCGCAACCGCGCTGAAGACATAATCCGTTGCCGCGGCGGGAATGGCGTCCGGCTGCCCGAGGCCGAGCCCTTCGCCGGTCACGCCGCCGGCCTGAATCGCATAAGTCGCCTGGAGGGACTGGTATCCAGCGCCAGCGGGATCCGCGCCCGGGTCGACCCATGTGTCGATTCGAGCCTGGACGTGGCCGAACATCAGGTATCCCGCAAGACCGGTGGCAATGAGCAATACGCCGCCCCAGAGCAGATAGCGAAGCCGTCCTGTGGAGACATAGAGCATCGCGACGCTGAAAAGCACGAGGAGGGCTATTGAGCCCAGGTCCTTGAGCATTGCGAGCGCGGCAATGGCCATCAATAGCAGACCAGCGAGCGGCAGGAGGTAGGGCAGGTTTGAGTACGAGCGGCCAGCGAGGCGGAAGTTCGGAGCGGCCAGTACCGCGCCGTGCTCCGCGAGGTAACCAGCGACGAAGAGCAGCACGAGGACTTTAATCATCTCGGTCGTTTGGACAGTTTGTCCTGCGACCACGATCCAGAGTCTCGCCCCGTTGATCGTGGTGCCAAAAATGCCCGTGAGCAGCAGCAAGCCCACGGCCGCAGCTCCCGCCGTGTACGTCGATCTTCGTAGTTGGGCCGTTCGCCCGCCGAGCCAACAGGAGACACAGAACGCTACGATGCCCAGCGTGATCCAGTTGGCCTGGTCCTGTGCGGATGGGGGCGTCAGCCGAATCACGAAGGTCAGCCCCACGGCCGCCAGGAACGCGGCCAAAGCGTAGGCCTGTGGCGATGTTCGCGGCGCGAGGATCCGCAATGCGAAATGGCCGGCGAGCACCGAGACCGAGAACTGCGTTACGATCCGGGTTGTGTCATTGGGCAAAACAAATGCGGCCGCATCGAGTGAGAGCCACGCCAGGGCAATGAACGCGAGCCCGAAGGCAAGGAGCGCGAATTCGATATTCCGTTCTCGAGCCACCAGCCCGGAAGTTCTCAAGGTCATTTGAACGCAGCCGACATCATCGACGGACGATACCGCCTTGAGCGCTTGCTCGGAACTGGCGGCATGGCGGAGGTATGGCTCGCGGAAGACCAACGGCTTGGACGATGGGTCGCCATCAAAGCACTTCGTGAGTCTTTCTCGCAGGGCGCAGACCAGGAAGCCATCGCATTGTTCGAACGCGAGGCGATGGTCGTCGCTCGCTTGCAGCACGCGGGTATCGTGGCGATCTATGACGTCGGGACGCATGAGAAACGGCGGTTCATTGTCATGGAATACGTCCATGGCTACTCGCTACGCCAGCTTCTTGAGACCCAGGGCCGAATCACGGAACGCGAGGCTATCCGATATGGCGTTCAGGTAGCTGGCGCACTCCAATATGCACATGAGCATGGTGTGCTGCACTGTGACATCAAGCCCGAGAACATTATCTTGAGCGATTCCGGAGCAGTGAAGATTGCTGATTTTGGCGTCGCGGAATCCATCACTCGAACGATGACTCCCGGCCAGGCGCAAGGATTCCTGGGCACCATCGGTTACCTGGCCCCGGAAATAATTGAAGGCTCCGCTCCAAGTCCGGCTTCAGATACGTATTCGCTCGCCTTAACGATCTTCGAGTTGATTGCTGGCCGAGAGCCGTTCGCGGGTGGCACTGCGGGAGCGAGCCTTGGTCAACGGCTTGCAGTCCCCGCCCCGCCCCTCCGAACCTTTGCACAAAGTGCATCGATTGAACTGGAGGCGGTTATCGCCCGGGCTCTTGCCCTTTCACCTGCCGACAGGTACGGCAGCGCGGCCGCCTTCGGAGCGGCACTGCAACGCGTTCCATCCATCCGCGCGAATGCCGGGACGGCGCCAATAGCGGCCCCCCCGGGAAGGCCGCCGCAACTTCAGCGGCGCCATCCGACGGCTCGAATTGTACCGAGACATGCACCAGCGACGCGTTCGGCTGTGAGCGCGAGCGCCATCCTGGTTGCCGTTGGCGTCGTTCTCGCTGCGCTTGGGGTGGGGATAGCGGCGGCCGTGGTGCTCTCGCGGTCGGACAATGACGGCGGTAACGTTCCGCCACCCTCTGCGACGGCAACTTCCCAGGCTCCATCGACCGTTCCGGTCGCAACACGAACGCAGCCACCAACCGCCAGTCCGACTACGACTCCTACGGGGACTCCGACAAAGCAGCCGAGCCCGAGCATCAGCCCAACCGCGACACGGACGTTGACGCCGACCTCCACCCCAACGCGGACACCGACAGCGGGTTCAACCGCAACGCCGGTTGCCTCGGCTACGGCTTCGGTGACACCTACGTCCACTCCCTAACCTGCTCCGGAGGAAAAGAAAAGAGGGACCCGGTGCGGGTCCCTCTTTGGAGTTCGACGGTATGAAGTCCTCGCTAGGAAGGCTTCGCCATTCCGGTCGTCATGCCGGCACCGGCATCAACGCGATGGCACCACACCCAGTGTTCCTTCTCCGCGGTACCGACGTTTCGCCAATCTGGCTGACGTGTTCGGCACTCGTCGATGGCGATGGGACATCGGGTGTTAAACACGCACCCCGGAGGGGGACGAAGCGGACTTGGCACGTCGCCGAGCAAGATGATTCGCTCGCGCTTGCGTTCCACTTCGGGGTCCGGGATAGGAACGGCGGAGAGGAGTGCCTTGGTGTATGGGTGAAGCGGGTTTTCGAAGATCGAATCCCGGTCGGTGAGCTCCATGATGTGGCCCAAGTACATGACCGCAACCCGGTCGCTGATATGGCGTACAACCGAAAGGTCGTGCGCGATAAACAGGTAGGTCAGGTTGAACTGATCCTGCAGGTCCTGCATCAGGTTGATGATCTGGGCCTGGATCGACACGTCGAGGGCCGAAACTGGCTCATCAGCGACGATGAAGTCTGGTTCGACGGCGAGGGCCCGGGCGATGCCGATACGCTGACGCTGTCCGCCCGAGAACTCGTGCGGGAAGCGGTTGGCGAAGTAGGGGTTGAGACCCACGGTCTGGAGCAGGTTCTGAACTCGCTCCTTCTTTTCCTTGCCGCTCGCAAGTTTATGAATGGTAAGCGGCTCGCTAATGATGCTTCCGACTGACATACGCGGGTTGAGGCTCGCGTACGGGTCCTGGAAGATCATCTGCATCTTACGCCGGAACCGGCGCAGTTCTCCGCCCTTGACCTTCGTCAGGTCTGTGCCTTCGAACATTACGTTCCCGGCCGTGGGCCGGGTCAGTTGAAGGACGGCTTTACCGGTTGTGCTTTTGCCACATCCAGATTCACCCACGAGGCCCAGGGTTTCGCCACGCTTCACGGAGAAGGACACTCCATCAACGGCGCGTACGTCGGCAACCTTGCGTTGGAAAACAACGCCGGCGGTTACCGGAAAGTAGACTTGCAGATCCTTGATATCGACCAGCGTTTCGCCGATCGTTCCGACCCGCTGACGTCCTGAAGAGCTAGTTTGCAGCGCCAACCGGCACCTCCCGTCCGACACGTTCCGATTCCCAGCACGCTGTGTAGTGCTTTTCAGCCACCAGCGTGAACGGCGGGTATTCCTCTTTGCAGCGATCCGCGCGCCACGCGCAACGGGGGTAGAAGGGGCATCCCGGGGGCAAGTGCGCGAGGTCCGGGGGCAACCCTTCGATCGGCACCAGCTTTTCTTTTCGCGTCTCGTCCAAACGAGGCACGGAATTGAGAAGGCCGACTGTATATGGGTGCTTCGGGTTCGCGTACAGCTCTTCGGCCGATGCCGTTTCGATGACCTTGCCGGCATACATCACGTTCACCCGGTCGGCGTAGCGAGCTACGACTCCAAGGTTGTGCGTGATGATGATTACGGCGGTCCCGAACTCGCGGCTCAGGCGGCTCATGACTTCGAGAATCTGCGCCTGGATGGTGACGTCGAGAGCGGTAGTAGGCTCGTCCGCGAGGAGGAGCTTGGGGTTACAACTCATGGCCATTGCGATCATCACCCGCTGGCGCATACCACCGGAGAACTGGTGGGGGTAGTCGTCAAGGCGATTGCGCGCCTCGGGAATCCCGACCATTTCGAGCAGTTCGGCGGCGCGGTCACGAGCGGCCTTGCCGTGGAGGTCCATATGCAGTTCCAGGGCCTCCGTCATCTGGCGGCCGATGGTGAGGACGGGGTTGAGTGACGTCATGGGCTCCTGAAAGACCATGGCGATGTCATTGCCACGGATCTTCCGGACCTCGTCCTCGTCCAGCTTGAGAATGTCCCGTCCCTGGAAAATGATCTCCCCAGAGACGATCTTCCCGGGAGGGGTGGGGATGAGCCGGAGTATGGAGAGGGCCGAAACGCTCTTGCCACAACCCGATTCACCGACCAATCCCAGCGTCTCGCCTTCCTCTACCACATAAGACGTTCCGTCAACTGCTTTGACGGTCCCCTCCTGGGTGTAGAAGTACGTTCGCAGGTCTTTGACCTCGAGTAGCGCCATCCCATCTCCTTTCGCCCACCCGTCCCACCGGGTGGTGCGGCGAATGCCGCGTTTGCTTCCAAGTATTCGAGTTGGTGGGGAAGAGGAGACTCGAACTCCCACGCCTTGCGGCACATGATCCTAAGTCATGCTCGTCTGCCAGTTCCGACACTTCCCCACGCGAGCGCTGTAGCTCCGCCGAAACGGAGCCCTTTCGGAACAGGGAGGGAGTTGGTGAGCCGCGAAGGAATCGAACCTTCAACCGGTTGATTAAGAGTCAACTGCTCTGCCAATTGAGCTAGCGGCCCCCCTCAGGACGCGCGGGAGTATATCACGGTGTATTTGCTAGGCGGCAACTCAGGGCCCGGTAGTCATAATCGGCATTGAAGGTATACGCGCCTGTGGACGGCGGGAGCCTTTTTGGGGCCTTGATTGGCCAGAAAAGACTCGGCGACCGTTTCTTCTTCCGGTGCGAGGGCGATAATTCGATGAGTGGAACATTTGACGTCCGGCCTCTCACCCACTGTTAACGGTCGCACGCGTGGCATTTGCTGCCACAGCGCAACTCTTTCGGGGCGCTTCCCGCCAAACTCGCTGTCAGCAGTGCGGGAGTGTGTCGCGGCCGGTGTCCCGCGCCTCGAAGTCGATGTCCGTTTCCTTGGCGACGACGCAATGGTCGTCTTTCACGATTCGAACCTCGGCTCCGCGACTACAGCGGATGGCAGAATCGATGAAGCAGTCCGGGCTGATGTATTGAAGGCGAGGTACCGGGACAACCCACAGTTCGGCGTGTGTTTCCTTGAGGATGTGGTCGCTGCCCTCGCGGGCGGTCCCACATTGCTTCAGGTCGATCTGAAGTTAATGCGCCCGATAGGCGAACGGCGAGCACGCCAGTTAGAGGACGCGCTTGCGCCCATGGCTGGCCATGTGATCGTGGGTTCGCAGGCGCACTGGAACCTTCGGGCGCTGCGCGGCTTACCGGTTGCGTTGGATCCGACACTGCA
>JANPDX010000689.1:0-2229 GCA_031431695.1 Dehalococcoidia bacterium | reverse complement strand
AGCGGCAGGGCGACTTCGATGAGCTTCTTCGGCTGGTTCATGCTACGACCATGGTTCGTCGGATGTTTGCGCCAGCCGATCGGATGACAGTAGGAAGCTTCCGGGGACTTGGTCGCTTGGTCGTCGATAGATTGCAGGGTTCCGTCGATAGATTATCAATAGATTCGCCCGCCGGAAAGCTCCGCTGGCCGTCGATGATTCTCGCGCTTTCGTCGATAGCAAATCGATCGATCATGGGCTGGGTGCCTGAAGCGTGTAACGCGTGCCGCGCCCGCTCCCCTCTTGTTTCAGCAGACCCAGCCGAACGAGTGCGGCCAGATCACGGTAGGCCGTATTGTAAACGACCCCAAACTCCTTCAAGCACCAGCCGCTGGTGACGCTGCCAGACTCCAGGACATGCGCGAGGATGCGCTTCTGCCGCTCGTTCAGCTTCGCTTCTACCGCCGGCAGGTTTGGCTCAAGATCGATCCGTTCGCCGGAGTTCCTGAGCCAAACGAAACGGCTGGAACCCGTTGCAGGGACTTCTCGTTGATGGAGCACGGTCATGGCGATTTGGTTCATTCCGGGCCCTCTGATGGATTCGCTGAGCCAAACTGGGGTGCCGGTCTGGGGAACCACCGGACGCTGCGTTTCGTGCCGACGGGGTGGATCCTGCCCTCCTGGCGCAGTTCGTCCAGCAGGCGCTTGACGGAGCTACGGCTCAGAGAGGATTCGACCGAGAGAAGCGCTTCCATGGCGACACCGGCGTCTTTGCCCTCGCGGATATGCTGGAGCAACGCAGCCTTGCTCTCATCGCGAGCAGCGTCCCGCTTCCGCGCTGCGGCGGCACGCGGGCCGCTGCGGGGGTAGAGCCGGTGAGAGAGAACCACCTTCCCGCGTGCGATCCGCTCCAGGACGCCAAATTCGAGAAGCCGAGGCAGCCGGTCTTGCAAGGCGGACGGGATCTTCTTGTTCCGGGCCACCAGTCCGAGAGCGAGAAAGTCGTGGGCGTCGAAACTCTCCAGGCGCCCGGGTCCCACGCGCTCTAAGAAGCGAAGGAAGTTCTCGTCCTCGATCTCGCCGTGGAGGGTAAGCCAGACCTGGTGTGCGTCGGTACGGCTAAAGTCGGGGAGCGGCTTGCCGTGCCGCACACATTCTTCGAGCATCCGATCGGCGCCCTGTCCGGAGCGCTCGACCAGGCCGCAGCGCGCGAAAGTCTCGGCGATGCGGCGGTTTCGAGGGAGTTGCCGATCGAGGATGTTTTCGGGCGTGATCCCGGGGGGAAAGCCCCCTGGACTCACGAACTCGATCCGTCGAGGGTATTGTCGAACAAAGACTGATCCAGGGTGACGGTAGTCGCGATGGGTCACCGCGTTCAAGATTGCTTCGCGCACGGAGGTTTCGCCGAAGGTTGGCACGGGAAGCATCACCAAGCCGTGCTGGAAGTGTTGCTGATCGTTGCGGAGATCGATGAGCCCCCAGAGCCTGTCATAGAACTGCAAGAACGCCTGTCGGAACTCCTCGCGCTGGCTGGCGGGACCGGGCTGCGGGGAGGATCGATACTCGAAGACGACCTCGGCCTGTGCCAGATGTCGGCCCAGCGCCTGACGGGTCCCGAGCAGGATGAGCGCGGCGTAGGTGACTTCAGAATCGATCAGCAGTTCCGCATCGGAGAGAAGTCGCTCCACCGAACGGTTGGCGAGGGCCGTGGTGTTGGAGGTGCGGATCCAGCGCTCCCGGAACTGCTCGATGGCGGTTGGGTCCAGATCCGCCTGGCTTGCCCCAGGGCAGATCTCGGCGGAGAAGTCCGGGCCAGCCTCGTCGAATATCCGCCGTAGCTGGTCCGGCGTCATGGGCACCAGATCCTCGCCCACTCGCATCCAGTAGGCGCCGTCCACTGGGATCGGCATACCCAGCGGACGAGCCGGCGCGGTAAAGACGAGGAGGCGGCCGTCCCGGTGATGGATCTCATCGGCGGCGATCCGCAGCCGCAACTTGTCGACCAAACCGGCCTTGGTGCGCTCGATCTCTCGGAACGCTGACGTCCCCACGACCTGCCGCGGCGGCTTGTCCGTGACACCGAGCACGATGGATCCGCCACCCTCGTTGGCAAGCGCGGCGCAGTCCTTCACGAGCTTGTCGAAGTGAAAGCCGCCCTTGGCTTCCTTGAATTCGAGGCGAGCGCCTTCAGGGGCGGCAAGGTAGCTGCGCAGTTCTTCGGATGTTGTCGACATTTGCGGATAATGGCGG
>JANPDX010000688.1:0-1826 GCA_031431695.1 Dehalococcoidia bacterium | reverse complement strand
GCCGTTCCGGGTGACCCCGTGTGATCCGCGCCGTTCACACCTGGGGATGAGTTCGGCCCCTTCGGGTCACCCGCTAAACCCATTGGAAAGTGAACGGCGACAATTCGCCCTGGGATCCCGTGGAAGGCCGGTGCCCGTATGAGCCAGAAACAAAGTTTCATCGACCAACTTCGGTCTCAACACTGGGCGGTCAAGATCGTCCTGGTGGTGATGGGCCCGATCTTTCTGTCGCCGGTCCTGGCTACTGCTGGATTCATTGTTGGCTCGGTCTTTGGCGAGTTTGGTGTGGTGCTCTTCACGCTCTCCGGGATCGGACTTGCTGGCTGGTTCCTGTTCACCAGCCCGGCGAAACGCGTCGGGGGGGTGCCAACACAAACCACTGGCACTCCGCCCGCAGCGAAGGAACTGCCTCCGCTCTCGCATCTATCCCGCCATGTAGCGCCCGCCCCATCCAGTGGCACGCCGCTTCGCTACTGCGAGTCGTGCGGAGAATCGTTCGCTCGCAGCATTCTCCATTGCCCTGCGTGTTCGGCCGAGTGGAACTGGCCCGTGTTCACCAACCCGGTCACGGACATCACGCGCTACCTGAACCTCCTCGTGCGGGATTTAGAGGATGGCCTGCTCGATCGGAGCAGCTATATCCGGCTGAGTGCCGAATACCAACGCAGACTGATGCTGGTCCGGCCGGAGCCTGAACCCGCGGCCATTCCCGAGCCACCCGTGTTGGTTCCCGAGCCAGTGGTCGCAGAGCCGGTCATACCGATCGCCGTCGAACCGCGGGCCGTGGAGGTCTCCGTCTCCCTCGAAATCCCAACCCTGGCGGCTATCGAGCCAATGCCCGAAGAGGCACCCGTCGCCGCTATCACCATCGAGCCCGTCGAACTCCCAGTCGCCGCCGCGGTCTTTGCCCCGCCCACGCCAGGGCCGCGACCAGTTGCGGCGATCCCTCAAGGGCCATCCGGCCCCACCGTCGGCGATATGGGCCGGGCCGTCGTCGGTTGGGCCGCCGAACGCCAGGCCGACATCCTCCTCTACGTCGGCGCGTTCATGCTCTCCGTCGCCGCCATCACCTTTGTGGCCTACCAGGGCGAAGCGCTCTCCGGCGGCATTCGCTTCACCATCCTCACCGCGTACGCCGTTGGCTTCTTATCGCTTGGCCTCTTGCTTCATCGCTGGGAGCGGGTGAAGGAAGCCGCCCCGGCCTTCCTTGCGCTGGGCGCCATCCTCATCCCAATCGACTTCATCGCTCTCCGCACCCAGGTCCTCGGACACGAGCAGGTCTCAAACGGAATGCTCTGGTTGCTCGGGTCGGCCAGTTGTTCGGGGCTCTACTTCTCTCTCGCGATTCGTGGCTACGGCCGCTTCTACTACGTCCCGGCGGTCCCCTCGGCAATCGTTGCGTGGGGCTCGCTCGGCGCAGTGCTTCACCTGCCCGACGCGTGGTTCGGGCCCTGGTATCTGCTGGTGGCCGCTCCCGCTTACGTCGCTGCCATTGCCAACCTGGAACGCGACAGCCTGGCGCGATGGGCGGTCGTTGGTTCAATTGTGGTGGCCGTCCCGGCGGTCCTCACGGCGCATCTTGTTGCCGGGATCACCGGCGATGACCAGTTCGCGGTCCCCGTCGCCTACGCGATGGTTGCCGCCGCTGCTGGCGC
This sequence comes from Dehalococcoidia bacterium, assembly GCA_031431695.1. Taxonomy (GTDB): domain Bacteria; phylum Chloroflexota; class Dehalococcoidia; order Tepidiformales; family Tepidiformaceae; genus Amarobacter. The sequence goes on along the minus strand of JANPDX010000688.1, from coordinate 171 downwards.
GGGCCTGCGCTGGCGCCGCGACACCGCCGTGCTCGTGCTGCTTCCTCCGCTGGCGGCGATGACCGCCGGATCGTTCGTCTGGGCAGCCTTCGATGTTGCACCCGAGTGGTTCGTGCCGTTCATCGCCGGCGCGGGGTTTGGTTACCTGGTGGTCGCCCACTTCGAACCCGA
>JANPDX010000687.1:0-13828 GCA_031431695.1 Dehalococcoidia bacterium | reverse complement strand
TGAACGGCACCGACCATTCGCGCATGCAGCCGCATGTGCCAGCGGCGCTGGCGGCGGCGAAGGAGCGTGGCTACGACTTTAAGCTGGGCACCCTCGGCGAGTACGAGAAGGCGGTGCTGGCCGCCGGGATCGACGAGGTGGTGCACTACGGTGAGATGCGTTCGCCGGACCGTTCGAACGTGCTGGTCGGGGTGCTTTCGGCGCGGATGAACATCAAGCAGCGGGACTTCGAAGTCTCCGGTGCGCTGGAGAAGTACGCGGAGCCGCTGGAACTGCTGAGCTACCTGCACCATGGGCCGGACGGGACCCCTGCGCTGCGTCACTCCTGGCGGACCTTGCTCGAAAACTCGCCGCACGACTCCATCTGTGGCTGCAGCGTGGATCAGACGCATGTGGAGATGTTCCCGCGCTATGACCGCGCTGAACAACTCGCGCGGCAGGTGGCGAAGGAGTCGATCTGGCACCTGGCGGGGCGCGTGGGCGTGCCCGCGCCGGGTGGTTTGGCGGTGTTCCGGCCGGTGGCGAATGCGGCGACCGTGCTGCGGGCCGACGTGCCACATTCGTGGGCCCAGTCCGATGTGTTGACGCTTCCCGATGGCAGCCGGATCCCGTTCACCATCGAGGGCGAAACACGCGCGGAGGTTCTCATGCACCAGGATGACCTGACGCCGTGGGCGGCGATGCGCCACCTCGACTTCCTGCGTGAACAGCGTTACGACAACCACAACATTGAAGCGATGGAGTGGGAACTCGATGGCCGCCACCTCAAGGTGACGACCACGGTTGGCCCGGACTTGACCGTCGTCGATGAAGATTTGGTGCGACGCGAAGTGCGGCAAATCGCGGCAAACAAACTCGCTGATACCGCCGAAATCACCGTGCGCAAGAGTGCCCGGGCGGCGCTGTTGGCCATCTTGCCGCCGACTGATTCGGTCGGGATCCAGGTGCTTACACCATTCGCGACGGACGAAGACCTTGCGCGCGGCCCGGACCAGGTGCCCGACCTCCAGAACGAGTTCTATGAGATCACGTTGAAGAAGGGCGGCAAGCTTCACATCCGCGACTGGCACAACAACGTGGAAATGGTGAACGCGGGCGCTCTTGTGTCCGAAGGCGACCGGGGCGATGAGTACAACGCCGACATGCTGCCGGACGGGATTGTCGCCGGTTGGACGCCGGTTGGTTGGCAGGGCGACAGGTTGAGCCAGACATTGATCCTTGCGGCAGTTCTCGACCTGCCGGAGTCGCTGAATAAGAAGCGGACGGCCCGCCGGAGCCATCGCGATGCGGTCACGACGGCAATCGCCGAAGTTACCCTCTATACCGGCGTGGCGCGCATCGATTTCAAGGTGACTATCGACAACCAGGCGCGAGACCATCGGCTGCGGGTACTGTTCCCGCTGCCGTTCGCGACGGAGACGGCTATCACGGAGAACCAGTTCCACGTCGCGGAGCGTTCGCTGACGCCACCAGCGTGGAACGGGACGAGCCCGGAGCAACCGCCGACCACCTTCCCACAGAAGACCTTCGCGGCATTCGAAGGCGAGGACGTGGGTGTCGCGGTGTTCAACAAGGGGCTGCAGGAAGGCGAGGTTGTGCGGGACGCGAAGGGCCGGCAGGCATACGCGCTGACACTGCTGCGGTGTGTCGGGTGGCTTTCGCGGCCGGACCTGGTGAGCCGCCGTGGTGGCGCCGGGCCGACGATTTCCACGGAAGGCAGCCAGATGCAGGGAGAGCACACGTTCGAGTACTCGCTGACGACATATCGCGGCAACTGGCGGGCGGCGAACATCCAGGCGATGGCGCACAGCTTCGCCTACCCACCGCTGGCCTTCGCGACGAACGAGCACGATGGCTCGCTGGGGCTGGATGTGCCACTTGCTACCGTCGCGCCCGGGGTGGTGCCGACGGCGATGACCCGAAGCGACGTGGATGGCGCGCCGATCATCCGCGCCTACAACGCCAGCGATGCACCGGCCGAGGCCGTCATTTCGGTGCCGTCCGCGATACCCGGCGCGGGGTTGGTAGACCTGATGGAAGAGCACGTCCACGACGTCGACGTGTCGCGCGGTGACTGGCGGTTTCCGTTGCGTCCGTGGGAGATAGCGAGTGTGCGGTTCGGGCGGCGGGAGTAGGCGATTCACCACGGAGGCACGGAGGGATTTGGCGAGGGCACGGAGGTGGGTGGTGTGGCGAGGCGGAGGTGGGCTGGGAGCGGGCACCCGGTTGGCGGCATGCCGCTAGCGGAGGCGGAGCTCCGCGACTCCAGAAATGGGTTTGGCGGCATGCCGGTGGCGTTTGGCCTATGCCTCGTAGCCGAACCAGCGCTGGCGGCGAGTGATGGCGAATTCCTTTTTTTCTTCAGCCATGGCCGCGCTGGCTTCGCGGAGTGGGGCGACCGGCGAGGGGCCGCTGAAGAAGTCGGCTTCAAGTTTGGCGACGGTGTCGTTGCCGAATTCGATGTAGCAGGTGCCGTTGCCGGCGAAGGGAGCCGGGTCGGCGCCGCCCCGGAGGCCCTGGATGATTTCGTTGGCGACGACGATGGCGGCGTTTTCGGAGAAGACGCCCGCTTTCGGTGAGCCGACGCTGGTCACATCTCCGACGGCGTAAACGTTCGGGAACCTGGTCAGCAGGTTGCCGCGTCCGACGGGGATCCAGCCGCCTTCGACCAGCGGTGAGTTCGCGACAACATCCGGGACACGATGCTTGGGGACGCCGATGAAGAGGTCATAGGGGAGTGTGCCGCCATCGGCGAGGTGCGCGGTCCTGGTCGCGGGGTCAATGCTGGTAACGAGGGTCTGCGGCAGGAATTCGATGTCACATTCGGCGAAGCGCTCGAGGATGGCTTTGGAACCATCGGGCGAAGGCGGGATTGGGCGTGGGAATGGCGAGGCCACCGTGATCGAGACGTCCTGGCGCTGATTGTGTTCGCTGAACCACTGGTGCAGAAGCATGCCCATTTCGCAGGGGGCCGGCGGACACTTGTAGGGTTCGCCCAGCACGGATACGAGGATGCGGCCGCCTTTGAAGGTCGGCAGGAAGTCTCGCAGTTCCAGACAGCCATTGAGCGAATAGAATTCGTGGCCGCCTTCGCTGAGGCCGGGGGTGGCCGCGAAGTCGTATTCGGCGCCGAGGGCGACGACGAGGATGTCGGCCTCGTAGGTGCCGCCATCGGTGACCACGCGCTTCGCCACCGGGTCGATGGAGAGGATGTTCTCGCGTTTGAAGACGACGCCGGGCTTGAGGATGTCCTTGTAGAGGGCGCGGACCTGGTCCAGGGTCTTCCAGCCGAAGAGGACGTCGAACTTGGCGAAGCCGAAGACGAAGCCTTCGCCTTTATCGATGAGGGTGACGTTGATATCGCTGCCGAACTCTTCGGAGAGTCGAGTAGTGAGTTCGAGTCCGCCGAATCCGGCGCCGAGGACGAGGACGTTAGTAGGCATGGAACAGGAGTCTACGCCGAGGGAGGGGATTGTGGCGTGGGGAATTCACCACCGAGGCACGGAGGGCAGGGAGGGCACGGAGATTGTCCCGGAGTTCACCGTGGCTGTGGCTGTGGCGGTGGCGGTTCGGCCTCCCTATACGGTCGGGGCTAGTGATCCCGAACGTTACTCGCGGGCGATTTGGGCCATGAGTTCGATGGCGGTGTCGTCGCCGGCGATGGTCATGCCGGTGAGGCCGCAGTCGGCCCAGGCTTTGTAGCGTTCGCGAATGCGGTCCGGGGGACCGACGAGTGCGCCATCGTCGCAGAATTCGTCCGGGACGGCCTCGATCGCTTCGCCCTTGCGGTGCGCGAGGTAGAGCTCCTGGATCGCCTTCGCCGAGTCGCCGTAGCCCCGCCGGACCATCATGTCGTTGTGGAAGTTCGTGTCCTGGTGGCCCATGCCGCCGACGTAGAGGGCGATGCGGGGTTTCATCTGGCGGAAGGCTTCGCGAACATCGTTCGTAACGATGACCGTGACGCTGGATTGGACTTCGAAGTCTTTCCAGCCCTTCCCGTTTCCGGCGCGCTTGAAGCCCTCTTCGATCCAGCCCTTATACATCGAGGCAGTCTGGGGCACGAAGCCGAGCGGGAGGATGCCATCGGCGACTTCGGCGGCGAGGCGTACGTTCGTTTCGGTGCCACTACCGAGCCAGACCGGGATGTTCGGGTTCATGTGGAGGATGGATTTGAGCGGCTTGCCGATGCCCATGGCGCCGGGGCCGGTGTAGGGGAGCTGAAACTCCTTGCCATCGTGGGTAACCGGCTCCTCGCGGGCGAAGACCTTCTTCATGATCTGGACGTAGTCCTTGAGCCGATAATACGGGCGGCCCCAGGGCTGGCCGTACCAGCCTTCGACGATCTGTGGTCCGGAAACGCCCAGTCCGGCGATCACTCGTCCGCCGCCGGCGAGCGCATCGACCGTTGCGACCTGCATGGCGCACATGGCGGGCGCACGGCCAGCGAGCTGCATGATTCCTGTGCCAAGCCGAATCTTCTTGGTCAGAGCGGCGATGTAGGCAAGCGGTGTGACCGCGTCGGAGCCATACGCCTCCGCCGTCCAGACCGAGTCGTAGCCGAGTGCTTCGGCATGGAGGACTTGTTCGATGGGCAGGCGCATATCGGCGCCAGAGTAACCAACGGAGATGCCGAGCTTCATGGGTGACCTCGGGAACAGAGTTTGCGGCGGAACGTTAGCACGAAGGGCGGCGAGGCGCGCGAGGGGATGCGGTTCGACAGGTGTGAAACGAAAGTTGCGCCGATGGCACAGAATGATCGGCGCATCCCGAAGAAGCGGATGTGACACCAAAGGAGACACTTGATGATTACCGAACGATTGAGCTTTCGCGCTAAGTACGGGCATGGCGACGAACTGGTGAACCTGTTTAAGGAACAGTTCCCTTCCATGGTGAAGGGCACGCCGATCATCGGTGCTCGAATCTACACTGACTTCACCGGGGCGATGTTCAGCGTCATCGTCGAGTCAGATTTCCCCGACCTGGACGCCTACTTCGTGTTCTTGAAGGCTGACAACGACGACTCCGCAGCCAAGGAATTCCAGGCGTGGTTCGCGAGGATGGTCGCGGTGACGGATGGCGGTGACCGGCAGGTGCTGAACCTCGAAAAACTGGTGTGATGCGCATGGGCGGTGCAGGACGTGCGGGCCGTCCCGACGGGTGGCTCTTGCCAGTACGCGGTTGAGCAAGAGGGAGGATGCTTGGCGCGGTCCGGCCCTCACCCCCCAACCCCTCTCCCGACTCCTGCGTCGCGGGCGAGGGGAGCAAAGCGGTAGCAGCGGGGCCTACAGCGCAGGCGGAGCTTTAGACCGACGGTAGCGGCCGCGATTGGAGCGCTCCCTATCAGTCGCGCCTTTCGAACGGGGCGGTGTCGTAGGGAGCGCCGGGTTCTGGAGGGCGAGGGGAGACGAAGCGGGTTGGAGTCGCGGATCCTCACCCCCGGGTACGGATTCTGCTCTCCCGGCTCCTGCGTCGCGGGTACCGTTGCGCTAAATGACGGTGCGCGCCCCGGCGACAGGCTTGTCTTCCTCGATATCGGCGAAGAACTGAAGCACTTCCCGGCAAAAGGCTTCGGGTTTCAATGCGGGGACGCCGTGGCCAGTATTCTTGAAGGTCACGTAGCGGGCGCCGGGTAGCTCTCGCAGCATCACATCTGAGGCGGCACGGACGGGGTCTTCTTCGCCGATGCAGACCAGCACCGGCACCGTGATCCGTTCGCTGAGCACCGGTAAGAGGTTGGTGCGTTCCTTGCGGACGCGCGCCGCGCCGAGGAATCCGTCTCTGCTCATCCGGGAGTAGCGTTTGCGCAGGCCTTCGGCGAGGAAGGGGTCGGCGATGTCGCGCGCGGCGCGCTTGCCCAGTTCGGCCGTGCCGAAACGCTCGACAATGCTGGTGCTCTCGTCGATCCGAGCTTCGCGGCGGTGGTAGTTGTCGTCGTAGTCGGGATGTTCGAACGCTGCCGAGGTGTCGCTCAGCACGAGCCCGGCGAGGCGTTCGGGCCAGGTCGTGGCGAACTGGAGGGCCACCATGCCCCCAAAACTGCATCCGACGAGCGCGCAAACATCGATTTCCAGGCGATCGAGAAGGCTGGCCAGGTCGTCGGCGTAGGCTTCGATGGTGTAGCTTTCGATGTCTTCCGGCGCGGTGGTGGCGCCATGGCCGCGGAGGTCCGGCGCGATCACATGGTAGTCCTCGCTCAATGGCCCGGCGACCGGAAGCCACATCCGGTTGTCGCTGGTGAACCCATGCAGGAGGACGACGGCGGGCGACTCGAGGTCGCCAGCTTCTTCGTAGGAAATGGTGAAGTCTCCGCGCGAGATCTCAGGCATGGGGAAAGATTAGCACCTCTAACGCCTCACCTCTCGCGTCTCCCGGCCTTCTCGCGTCTCGGCCGTTTGATCGCCTCTGGGCCCGATGGTATAACTCGCTTTGCTACGCGATTCACAAAGTCGCTCCGGGAAGTGCCGCGCCCGGGAACTAGAGGGGGAGGCTGGCCGGTTGGAATTTGCAAATCTTCCGCACGACTTCGCCGAGACGCTCGAGCTTGTCTTCGTGGGAATCACGATCATTGTATCGCTGGCCATCATGGTCGCCTTTGGCGCCTGGTGGCAGAGGTGACCCATGGCCGTTGAAACCCCAGCCAAGCCGACGATCGCGGACAAGATCTACGACAAGATGTTCCACAACTATGTGTGGAAGTCGATCTTCCGCACGGGATACCCGAACACGCCCCGAAACCAGATGCTGGTTGTGGCGACGAACGTCTTCCTCCACCTGCACCCCACGCGCATCCATCGCACCCATGTGAAGATCACACACACCTACTGTCTCGGTGGGCTCTCGTTCTTCATGTTCCTTGGCCTGACCATCACTGGAATCTTACTGATGTTCTACTACGTGCCAAGCGTCGAACGGGCATACCTGGACATGCAGAACATCACGACGACCGTGCAGTTTGGCCAGATGATGCGAAACATGCACCGCTGGATGGCGCACGCGATGGTCATCCTGGTGTTCATGCACATGATGCGAGTGTTTTATACCGGCGCGTATAAACCGCCGCGCGAATTCAACTGGGTCGTCGGGGTCATTTTGTTGGTGCTGACGTTCCTTCTGAGCTTCACGGGCTATCTGCTCCCCTGGGATCAGTTGGCCTTCTGGGCGATTACTGTCGGTACGAACATCGCGGGTTCCGCCCCGGTGTTGGGCCCCAAGACGCGATTCTGGTTGCTTGGTGGCTTCGAAGTAGGCCCCGACTCGCTGATTCGCTTTTACACCCTTCATGTCATCGGCCTGCCGTTGCTCGCCGCCATCTTCATGGCGGTGCATTTCTGGCGAATCCGGCGCGACGGTGGCCTGGCACGGCCGCTTTAACGCCCTGACGAACTGAGAAGAGGAAGAGTATGGCAACCGCAGTAGTCGCCCGGCCCGTTGCACGCCCTCAGGCCCGCGCGCGGGATGAGGAAGTCCTCGTATGGCCGGACCTCGTCTTCGTCGAGTTCATCGCCGCGTTGTTGTTCACGATTACGCTCTTCATTCTGTCGGTGGTGGTGAATGCCCCGCTCCTGGACCAGGCGAATGCCGATGTAACGCCGAACCCTTCGAAGGCGCCCTGGTACCTCCTGAACCTGCAGGAACTGCTCCTGCACATGAACGCCGCGATGGCCGGGATCATCATCCCCACCGTTTGGCTCATCATCCTTGGCGCGTTCCCATACTTCGACCGTGACACCGAAGGCCAGGGCGCATGGTTTTCGACGAAGAATTCGGTGAAGCTCACAGCCGTCGCCGGGACTGTTGGCTTCGTTGGCACATGGGCACTGATTCTCTGGGACTCCGGGAAGATCGCATTCTTCCTGAACGATTGGTTCAACCTTTCGGGGGGTGACTCGCTCCGGTTCCTGGAAAACGTCCGTTCGATGCAATCGCAGTTGCCGTGGCCAGAATGGTCACGCGAGATCACCTATCTGCCGTTCAATCTGCGCATCCTCGATGGCACCGGTTCGGGTGGACCGACGACCTTTCAAAACCTCGACTTCCCGGGCTGGCTGGTGGAGCAGGCGATTCCCATCGCCGTCCTCCTCGGCTTGCCCTGTCTGATGATGTACACCATGTGGCGCCTGGGCTGGATAACCAACCGGCGCGATGCGCTGATAGCGCTGTTTAGCGGCTTCGTAGGGGCGTATGGAGTGCTGACGATGGTCGGTACGGCTTTCCGGGGACAGGGCCAGGAGCTCGTGTTCCCGTGGGAGCTGAAAGTCAGCGAGGGTATTCCCGGTCAGGAGGCTCCGCACTAATGGCAGCAGAACCATTGGCTCCACGGGCAACGGGCCGCATCGAACGGGCCCGCCAGCAAGAGGCCCGCAAGCTCGCCCGGCGGTCCTTTCTTCGGGTGAGTGCGTTCGCTGGCGTAGCCCTTTTTGTGGGCTCCCAGGTTGCCGGTTTCCTCGGGTTCTTCAATCTCCGCGGGCCCAAAGGCTTCGGCGGTATCGTCAATGTGACTGCGAGCCGCATCCCCGATCCCGGCGCCGAACCGGTCCGGATCAGCGAAGGAAAATTCTGGCTGGTAAATCTGAGCGGTACCGAAGGTGATGTGCTCGGTGTTGGCAGCACGGGCGGGGTGCTTGCGCTCTACTGGAAATGTCCACACCTCGGTTGCAGCGTCCCGTGGAACGGCGGTTTCAACGGTTCCACGGTGAACTTCCCGGGAATCATCGGATGGTTCCGTTGCCCGTGCCACGGATCGACGTACTCCCGCGCTGGCGTGCGCGTCTTCGGCCCGGCGCCACGGCCGATGGACACGATGGAATTGACTGTCAACGGTGACGGCTCAGTCGATATCAATACCGGCAAAATCACGAGCGGCGGGGCTGACAACCCGCTGCGCGCAACGTCGTACAACGGGTAGGCGGAGGAACGATTGAACACCCAGAAGCAAATCGTCCTGATGGTTGCCCTGCTGTTCCTGTTCGTGGGCGGCTGCGCGGCATACACGGCCATCGAATTGCCGGTCCGGGTGCCGGATCAGCAACAGTGGACCGAAGACCAATCACTCGAACGTGGCGCTCTGCTGTTCGCCAATAACTGCCGCACCTGCCATGGAAACACAGGCGAAGGTGGCGTTGGTCCGCAACTTCGCGCGGATCCGAAATCAAACTTCCAGAATCAAGATCCGTTGGTCTTAAAAGCCAACCGGGCGCTCCTGCAACGCACGCTTGCGTGCGGCCGCGCCGGCACACTGATGCCCGCCTGGTTGAGTTCGAACGGTGGTTCCCTCAACGCTGTACAAATTTCCCATATCGTCAACTTCCTCAGCTATCCGGTGGCGGAAGGCAAAGACGGCGAAATGACTTCGAAGTGGTGGGAAGAGGCGCAGCACTTCGCCCAGAACCTGAACGGGGAAGTGGCCGTGCTTGTCGGCGGCGATACGCTTGGGACCATCGCAAAGGCCCATGGCATCGGCCCGAAAGAACTTGCCGCGGCTAACAACCTGCCCCTCGAAGGCACACTTAAGCAGGGCTCGGAGATCAAGATTCCCGGATTCAAGGGCGACCCCGACGGGTTTACGTACACCGCCTACAAAGACAACGAGACCATCACCAAGATTGCGGAGACGCAGTTCGTGGGCGCCCTCATCCTCGCCGACCTGAACGGAATTCGTTACACGTTCGCTGAAAAGCGCGGCACAGCCACGCTCCAGTTGCTCACGCCCGAAGGTGGAGCTGTCCCGGGGATGTTCCCCGGTGACAAGCTGAAGTTGCCGGCGGGCGCCACTTACACGGTTGCCGCTGGAGACACGAAACAAACAATCGCCACGCGGCACGGGATTACGGTGGCGCAGCTCGAAGGCCTGAACCGTGACCTACTGGCGAGCCTCGGTAACGAGGCCCTGATCCCGTTTGAAAAGACGCTGAACCTCCCGAAGCCTACGGCCATAGTCCAGGCAGGTCAGACGCTTGGGACTGTCGCACAACTTCACGGCTTGAAGGTCGATGACCTGGCTGCTGCCAATAGCATCGCCGCCGATGCCGCAGTGGCCGTTGGCACGGCCTTGAAGCTGCCGTCAGGTGCGAAATACGTCGTCCAGAGCGGCGACACCTGGGAGAAGGTTGCGAAACTGCATGCCAGTAACGCAGCCGAGATTGCGGCGGCCAATGGCAAACAGGCTGCCGACTCACTGAGTCCGGCGGTCACCCTGGGGCTTCCGCCGATCGATGCGTATGTGGTCCTGGGCCAAGACATCAAGCAGATCGCGGGAGGGTATGGGAACGTCTTCCCAGACACTCTCGCGGCGAAGAACGGCATCAAGGAGACGGACCTGGTGGCAATTGGGACGCAGTTGAAGCTGCCAGACGACGCGTGGGGCGGGTTGCCCGGCGACAGCCGAAACCCCGGAACGGCCTGTGTGCAGTACGCGGTGTCCAACAACGCTTTCTTGCAAGTATCGGGCGCCGCCACGGCCGTGCCGGTGACGCAGCCGCCAACCGCATCGAAGGATGTGAAGATAGACGGCAATGCCAACGACTGGACGGTGACGGCAGACGGCACCAAGCAGGCTGCGAACAAGGGTGTGGTGTTGGTCGCCAAGGGGGCGAGGATCGCGTTCACCTCTGTTGTTGGCCTGCACACCATCACCAGCAACACCAAGAAGGACGGGGCTGACCTGAAGGCCGGTGATTCCCGCACAATTACGTTCAACGACGCTGGACAGTTTAAGATCACGTGCGACTATCACCCGGATATGGTGGCGAACGTTTACGTCCAGTAATGGATCGAGGGACCAGAGAAGAAGAGGGGCCGAGAGGTCCCTCTTCGTTTGACCGGCGAATCTGGGGTCGGTAGCATCCATCTACATTTGATCGGTGGCGGAGCCCGTCATCAACGAAGAAGAGGGTCAGCAATGGCAGCAGCACAGACGGGCAAGAGGTACTTGGTCCCGGGCGGCGTAGCGGAATTTATCGTCACAAAGGGCGGGTCGGGCGAGTTGCGTTGCGGTACCGCCGCGATGCAGATGCGTGGGGCCGAAGACGCGCCGGCCGCGGTGGATACCACTGGCATGGATGCGGTACAGCTCGGCAAGCGCTACAAGGACGAGGAGACTGGCGTCGAAGTCCTCGTCGTGAAGCCAGGCCCGTGCGCGCTCAACGTCGATGGACGTGCGATGGAGTTGCTCCAGCCCAAGGTCCTTCCGTCGGCGGACTAATCCGTCACGGACCGCCGAGTAATGGTTCCGGGGCCTTTGGGGCCCCGGTTCGCTTTCTGGCTGTTGGGGAGTGTTCATGACCGCGACCGCGTTTGCCCGGGCTGATGGCCCGGGCCGCTACATCATCCATCCCGTTTCACGGGGCCCGTGGGACGAAAAGTCCCTGCATGCCCGTGTCGCGGCGGGACTCTTTGGACATGAGATCGAGACCACCTACGGCGGCGACGACTTTCACTGCGTCCGCCTGACGATCGATCTCTACCGCCTGCCGACGCTTGCCCCTTGCGAGATCACGCACCGGCTCATTCGCGATGGGAACCGCATCCGCGTTGTGGAGTTGGAGTACACGTCCGAAGGCACTTCGTATGCCAGGTGTTCGGCGGTGCTGTTGAAGCGTTCGGAAAACCCGACCGGAAAGGTTTGGAGTCCGCCGGATTGGAACGTCCGACGCCCCGACGATGTACCCGCGCCGGTTGTTTCGGGTGTTGGCACCTGGGAGCCGATGTGGGACATGCGGAGCCTCACATCCCGCGAGCCGGGGACATCAGAGCGCAGCCAGGTATGGATGCGCGAGGTGCGGCCACTGGTGGAGGGGGTGGAGCTCACGCCGTTCATCAGGGCGGCGTCTGCCGCGGATTGGGCAAATCCGGGGGCAAACTGGGGGAGCAACGGTCTCGACTTCATCAACGCCGACATCACCCTCTACCTGCACCGCTACCCGGTGGGCGAGTGGATTGGCTTCGAAGTGGCGTCACACCACAGTGCGGATGGCATCGCTGTTGGGGAGTGCACTATGTATGACGAAAACGGAGCGATTGGCAGCAGCACGGTCTCGGCAATCGCGCAGCGGCGGCGCGGATAAGCGGGCTCCCCTTCACTGGCTCAGTTCGCGATCCCCGTGGTAGCGGGCGCATGGCGAGCTGAGTGCTGTCTTGGGGCGGCAGCGGTCGGCGAAAATCCCAGCACTCCCTGTCAGTGGTGCCTTGCGATTGTTCGTCGTTGGTGCGGAGATTTCGGTAGAATCAAAGGCATGAGTCTCGAGAAGGCGATCGAGGGGCAAATCCAGGACGCGATGGCGGCGGGGGCGTTCGATAACCTGCCCGGCGCGGGCAGGCCCCTGCCGGTTTCACGCGAACAACAGGCGTTCGCGGGCGACAACTGGCTCGGCTACAAGCTGTTGGAGAATGGCGGCCACGCGCCCGAGTGGCTGAATCTCGGCCGGGAGATTGAGCTGGACCTCGAAAAGCTGGACGTCCTGGACACGAACCACGGTGACTTTTGCGAGTCCGCGAAAACGGCCGCCGATTGGGTACAGATCGGCCCGCTTCTGGACCGCCTCCGCGCGAAGTACGAAGAACGCGCGCGGGACATCCGCAAGAAGCAAGACCAGTTCAACTTCGATGCGCCGGGATTCCGCACGCAGCGACCGGGGATCTGGGTGGAGCACCATCTTGAGCGGCTTGTGCAACGAGAGGCCGCCGCCGGGCGACCCGCTGGCCGTTGACGGGTGCGAAAGCGGACGGCCCCGCGGTTGAATTAGTGGGGCGCGGCAAGCCCGTCGAGGCCCTGGACGCCCTTGAGCGCCGAGATCTCTCCCTGGTGCGTGGCGGCATGCCAGACAAGGACGCTTCCGATAAAGTTCGCCACCGTCATAGGTGGCATAAAGCCGGGGTCGACTGTCCGGGCGAGGTCGGCATCGGTGGCGCTGGCGAGGAACTCGTCCGTCGCCCGGTACACCTCGGCCGCGTACGCGCGGAAGGTCGGAAGGTCGATGCTGGGGTTCCAATCGGGTTCCAGACCACCCGCTGGCATGTCGAGACCAACCTTTTGGGCCCAACCGCCGGCGTGGTAAACCGGTGTTGTGCCACGGACGAGGCCATTGAGAAGCCCGTCCTCGCCAAAAATGGCGTGTGCGTAGATTGCCCCGATCGAATTGATCTTCGCGCCCGGCAACCGTTTCGCGACGACATCGGCGGGGCAGTCGCCGATGGCAAGTTCAAGGTACTGGTGCATGTCTGCAATTTGCGTCCGGATCATGGTGGCAGTGTTCATGCGAGGTATCCTCCGAGGGTTTCAGGGTGGTTAGTCATCGTAGCGGCGGCTCCGGGGTTTGCCAACCGTTTGTATCTCTGCTCCGAACCGGCCACTCGCCAGACTGACCCCTCATGACCCAATCGTTCCATACCACGCGCGGACGCACCCGCTGAGCGCGGCAGGGCACCCGGCGCTGACGGGACCGGGTACTGATGATCCGGACGGGGGTGGGTGCACCCCGGCAACCCGCAGCGCAAAATGCCGCCGGGTGTTATCTTGAAAGACCTGCGGCCCGAATACCGGGCAATTCCGTGCGCGAAGGCGAGGTGATCTCCCCTCTTGGCAGAAGTTATCGTCGGCGATGGTGAGCCGTTTGAGGTCGCGCTGAAGCGCTTTAACAAGCGCGTTCAACAGGATGGAATCCTGGCTGAAGCGCGGCGACGCGAACACTATGAAAAGCCGAGCGTAAAGCGCAAGAAGAAGGAAGCTGCCCGTCTGCGGAAGCTCCGCAAGAAGCAACTCCGAAGCGAAGCCCGAGCACTCACCAGGCGCTAAGGGCTGCGCACGAACGTTCAGACTCGTGAGCCCGGCCCA
>JANPDX010000686.1:0-4479 GCA_031431695.1 Dehalococcoidia bacterium | reverse complement strand
CGGCAACGTCCGCGTCGCGGATTCGGCTTTCGCTGGCGGTCAGGTTCTCGACGGAGACGCCGAGGCTGTTGACGGTGTGTTCGAGCCGGTTCTGGGCCGCACCAAGGTCGGCCCGGCGGGTGTTCAGCGTGGTGATGGACGTATCTAGCTGGTTGATGAACGCCTGGGCCGCCGTGTTCGAAGCGACGATCGTGGCCGAGGACGTCCAATCGACGGCGCCGGCGCTGAGCAGGTTGAGGCCGAGGGCCTGGGTGGCGCGGACGTCGTTGAACGAGATGTTCATCGTGTCGTAAGCCGTGGTGTTGGCGCCCACCTGGAGCTTCGCGGCGCCCGAACCGGTGACCACGATGCCGCCTTCAACGGCAAGCCCGTTGCCAAGGTCATCCGCCGTGTCGCCCGCTGTCGATGCCAGCGTCAGGCGGATGCCGAGCTGGTTGAAGTCGAGCGTCTGTGACCCGCCCACCCCAATCGCCTGCAGGGTAATCACCTGGGCAGCACCCGCCGGGGCGGTCAGCGTGAGCGCATCGGTTGCTGCGTTGTAGGTGAAGTTATAGGTTCCCGGCGCCGCGTTCGCCACGGAGAGCTCGCTGACTATCGAAGAGGTGGCGATGTCGTCATTGAACACGAGGTTGGCGGCGTAGGTTCCCGCGAGAGTCCCGGTCAACGAACCCGTCATCAGGCTCTGGCCGTTGAACTGGGTGGCATTCGCGATTCGGTCGATTTCGGCGCGGAGCTGCACGAGTTCTGTGCCGATCGAGGTCCGGGCGGCGGTGTCGTATGTATCGTTGGCGGCCTGGACGCCCAGTTCGCGCATACGCTGGAGGATCCCGTGGACTTCGTCCATGGCGCCTTCAGCGGTCTGAATCATTGAGATGCCGTCCTGCGAGTTGCGGATGGCCTGGCTGTTGCCACGGATCTGGGCGCGCATCTTCTCGGAAATTCCGAGGCCTGCGGCGTCGTCAGCGGCACGGTTGATGCGATAGCCGCTGGAGAGTTTCTCCAGGACTTTTCCCATCTTCATGCCGGTGGCGTTGAGGTTGCGCTGACCATTTAGCGCGCTCACGTTGGTAACGATCGAAGACATTGCTGATTGTCCCCCTGTGCTCGACGTGGCCGGTGTATCCGGCCCCTGCCCTGTTGTAGATTTAGGCAGGTGTGACACGTTGGTTATCGCGAAAACCAGTCGTCATAAGGGGTGCAGCCGAGGATACGGAGGGGACACAACAGTGAAGAACAGGGGTAAAGGGTGGCGGGATGGGAGATGAGCGGTAGCAGGACGGTGGAAACGGGAGACTGGGCGCGACGAGTGGGAGCCGCAATTGGTGGATTGGGAGCGATCCGCTTGCTTCCGCGCGCGGTTCCATGTTGGCGGCCGTCCACCGGCCAAACCGGGTCAACCGCGGGGAGACGGGGCGCGACGAGTCCGAGTGGCGGTCGGCGGGCTGGGTGCGATCCGCTTGCTTCCGCGCGCGGTTCCATGTCGCGTAAGGCACCTGTCCGCCAAACCGGGTCAACCCCAGTACTGACGAGCACATGCGAAGAAGGGGAGGCCCGGTTCGGGCCTCCCCTTCTTCATGGGAGAGCGGCGTGCATCACGCGTAAGTGGTGTTGGTGGCGATCCGCTTGCTTCCGCGCGCGGTTCCGGGGCCGGTTAGCCCTGGAGCAGCTGGAGGACGGCCTGTGGTGTCTGGTTCGCCTGGGCGAGGACCGAGACGCCGGCGGACTGAAGGATGTTCGCGGCGACGAGGGTGCTGGAGAGTTCCGCGATGTCGGCATCGCGGATGCGGCTTTCGCTGGCGGTGAGGTTTTCGACGGCGACGCCGAGGCTGTTGATGGTGTGCTCGAGGCGGTTCTGGGCAGCGCCGAGGGTGCCGCGCCGGCTGTTCAGTGTCTGGATAGCGCCATCGAGGGAGGTCATCAGGTTGTGGGAGTCCTGGATGGTCTTCACAACCTGGTCACCGAACGAGGTGATGAGACCGCTGGAACCGCCAAGTGTGTAGGCCGCGGAGCCAAGGTTGTTGCTCAGCATGCTCACGAACTGGAGGGAGAGGGTATCCGGGACGTTGGCGCCGACCTGGAGCGTGGAAGTGTCGCCCGTGCCCTGGATTTCGATGGTGTTGTTCGTGACTCCGGTCAGGTCGGTGATGACCTGGGCTGCCGTGCGGCCGGCGGGTCCGGTCTGCAGCGTGATGGCGATGCCGAGCTGGTTAAAATCGAGGGTGCGCGTTTCGTTTGCCACCAGGCTGGCAAGGTTCAGCGTCTGGGAGCTGCCATCGGCGCCCGTGAGCGTCAGCTGTCCAGCAGCGGGAGAGGTGAAGGTATAGGCCTGCGGACGGGCAGTCGTGGCTGTCATGGTGGTGCCGGTAAGGCCGTTGGTCGAGAGGTTCTGGTTGCCGCCGACGGCCATGTCGCCGAGGAAGCTGGCCCAGGCGTAGGCGCCAGGATCGGTGGTAATCGCCATGGAGAAGCCATTGGTGAAGGTCACGGAGCCGGCGGAGGCGGCGGCAATGTTCGAACCGGATGCGAAGCCGGCCGCAGTGCCGACGAGCGTGCCGGTGGCGGTGCCCAGGCGCATTTCGAGGATGCCGCCGTTATTGACGAAGGTGTAGTCGCCGGCGGGAGCCGTGGCAAACGTTGCCGTCCGGGTGCCACCTGAAACAAGCGCGTCGCCAGTGACGAGATGCGTGGCCGCGAGGCCAGCGTTGGCGTAGCTGATGGTCTCGCCCTGGATGAAGTTGGTGCCCAGGAGGCCAGCGGCGACGCTGGAGAGGGCGCCGGTGAGGACTTTTTGGCCGTTGAACTCGGTGCTGAAGGCGATGCGGTCGATTTCGGTGCGGAGCTGGACGATTTCTTCGCCGATGCTGGTGCGTTCCGGACCGTTGTCGGCGTAGGTGCCGTTGGCTGCCTGGACGGCAAGTTCGCGCATACGCTGGAGGATGCTGTGGACTTCGTCCATGGCGCCTTCAGCGGTCTGGAGCATCGAAATGCCGTCCTGGGCATTGCGCAGCGCTTGCTTGTTGCCCTTGATCTGGGCGCGCATTTTTTCAGAGATGGCGAGGCCGGCTGCGTCATCGGCGGCGCGGTTGATGCGGTAGCCGCTGGCAAGCTTTTCGAGCGTCTTGCCCATCCGGAGGCCAGTCTTGGCGAGGTTACGCTGGCCGTTAATTGCGCTCACGTTGGTCATGATGCGGGTCATTGTCGTTCTCCTTGGGGGCGCTTGCCCTGTTTGTTTATTGCCCCTCGGTGAGAGTGCCGCTCTCCCGAAGAGTGTCTCTGTGGTGACTATCGAGTGAACGCGGTGGACGTTGAGTGGCAAAACGGTGAACAAGTCGGAAATACGGGTTTCGCCCAAGGCGGCGGGGCGTTGCACCGGCGAGGGGAAAGGGCGGCTAGAATGGGCTTAGCAACGGGGAGCGACGATGAACAATGTCCTTGCGATGATCCTTGCGGGCGGGCAGGGCGACCGCCTATCGGTTCTTTCGGAGCAGCGCGCGAAGCCCGCGGTTGTGTTCGGGGGCCAGTACCGGATTGTTGATTTCGCGCTTTCGAATTGCGCGAACAGCGGCATCACGAAAGTCTCGGTGCTGACGCAGTACCGCCCGCGGTCGCTGGTGAACCACATCGGGGCCGGGCGGCCGTGGGGCTTCGATACGCTCGAAGGCGGCATCCAGATTTTGCAGCCCTATCTTGGCCGGGCCGACAGCGACTGGTACCAGGGCACGGCCGATGCGATCTACCAGAACCTGTACGTCATAGAAGAATCCCGGGCGAAGGAGGTGCTGATCCTCGCGGGCGACCACATCTACCTGACTTCGTACCGGAATATGATCGCCTACCACCGCAGCCAGGCCGCCGACGCGACGGTGGCCGTGTATTCGGTGCCGCGCGAAGAGGCGCATCGTTTCGGGGTGCTCGACCTCGATCCAAACGGACGCGTGACCGATTTCCAGGAGAAGCCGAAGCATCCGCGCGGGGCATGGGCTTCAATGGGGGTTTACGTCTTCAACAAAGACGTGTTAGTGGAACAGCTGCAGGCGGATGCCGACCTTGGCGACCGAAGTTCACACGACTTCGGGAAGGACATCATTCCGCGGATTTTCCAGACCCACCGCGTGTTCGGCTACCAGTACCAGTCCTACTGGCGCGACGTAGGGACGATTGAGTCGTACTGGTCGGCGCACATGGATCTGCTCGCGGCCAACCCGTCGCTCAACCTGGAAGACAACGAACTCAAGCTGCGAACGGCGGGTGCGATTATGCCGCCGGCGCGATTCGGAAGTGGGGCATTCGTCCGGGAGTCGTTGATTTCGCCAGCGGCACACATCAGTGGGCAAGTCATCCGTTCGGTTATCTCGCCGGGAGTCGTGATCGAGGAAGGCGCGGTGGTGAAGGACTCGATCATTCAGCACAAGTGCGTGATCCGGGCGGGAGCCTCCATCGACCGTTCGATCCTGGACAAGGAGGTTGTGGTGGGGAGGG
>JANPDX010000685.1:0-4399 GCA_031431695.1 Dehalococcoidia bacterium | reverse complement strand
GTGGAAGCGAAGGTCCACGCCCGCTTCGGCGACGAGAAGATCGGCTTCGCACTTGAACTCTTCGGGGTCGTAGGCCACCGAGTACCTGACAACGTGGGGTGCGCCACCCCAGACCAGCCCCATGCGTTGGTACTTCTCGATGAGCGCCGGGTCCGCCGATCCCCACTCGTCCTTCGGCGGGAACAGGCACGCGTTTCGTGCGGCCAGCCGATCCACCAGTTCCTGGCAGAGCCCAGCAATCACCTGTTTGCCCCGTCCGTCGTCGAGTGTCAAGAGCAGGATAATGAGCCCGTTCGTCGCCAGGCCGCCGAGCGAGCCGTAGCGCTCTACAAGCATCGACCGCGCGCCGCCCCTCGCCGCCGCCACCGACGCGGCAATCCCGGCGGCGCCGCCCCCGATAACCAGGACATCGGTTTCGGCAATCACCGGTGTTCGTCGTTCGGGTTCGTTGATAAACGTGACCATGGACGGATTGTAGGCTACCGGTCAGTCTCGTCGCCGCAACGGTCTGGTACGCGAGCCGCTAGACTGCGCCCGCACCAACAACCGAAGGGGACACGTACCATGCCCGAACAACCACTCCCAACCGAAGCAGACGTCCAGACGTACTTCGACAAATGCAGCAACTGGGGCCGTTGGGGCGCCGATGACAACGCAGGCGCCGTCAACCTGATAACGCCCGAAAAGCGCAAGGCGGCGGCCGCACTCGTCCAGACCGGCCGCGCGGTTTCCCTGGCGTACCCGCTGAATACGGTTGGCGGGCCCGGCAACTGGAACCCGGCCCAACACTACATCCGCAACACTCCCGACTTCTGCGTGGATTACATCGGACTCCTCTTCCACGGCTATGCCACTACCCATGTGGATGCACTCTGCCACGTCTTCTGGGAAGGCAAGATGTACAACGGCAAGCCTTCCACCGACGTGACCAGCCTTGGCGCGCGCTCAGGTTCGGTCGATGCCTGGAAGACCGGCATCACTACCCGCGGCGTCCTGATCGACATCCCGCGATTCCGCGCCGAACCATATGTGACATTGGACAGGCCCGTCCGCGCATGGGAGATCGAAGATGCCGCAGCCGCCCAGGGATCGCCCCTGAAGCCCGGCGACGCGGTCGTCGTCTACTCGGGCCGCGGCGCCTACTTCGCGGCGAACCCGAATGCGTTCCCGGGCGGCGCCCCTTCACCGGGGCTCCACGTCGATACTGTGCCCTACTTGAAGGAGCATGACGCCGCGATCCTCGGATGGGACCAGATGGATGCCACGCCTTCGGGCTACCAGACATTTCGGGGGCTCTCCGTCCACATTCTCACCATCGTCTTCGCGGGCATGCCGTTGCTCGACAACGCCTACCTTGAGCCAATCGCGGAAGCCTGCCGCGAGGAAAATCGCTGGGAGTTCCTCCTCACGATAAACCCGCTCAACGTTCGCGGAGGCACCGGCTCGCCGGTCAATCCCGTGGCCATCTTCTGACCCTTGCTGGCCGCTTTCCCTTGCTCGGGCCTAGGATGAGACCGGGCAGTTTGCCAATGGAGAACATGATGCGGATTCGCACGATCGCCGGAGTGACGGCTGCCGTTGGCTCGGCGCTCGTTGCCCTGCCCGCGCTCTACCTTGCTCGCAGGCTGCATTACGAAGGCTTTCTGCCGGAGCGTGACCGGAAACCATTGGTGCTGGAATTGCAGGTAACCGCGGTGAGCGACCAGACCGTGACCCTGCGAAGATCAGAGAAACGTGCCGGCGTCGCCCCGGACGCCCCCGGACAATATCTGCTTGAGGGCGCTCGGGGCTGGGGCTACGCGGGGCGGGTCCTCGAATCGAACGAGACTATCGCCGTACGGGAATACCTTCCGGGAGACGGTGACGTCCGCGCCGGCGACTACGTTCGACTCGACACCTTCGGACATCCGTCGGACCCAGACCGGGCGCACGGGCTAGCGTTCGAGGAAGTAGACGTCCGATCCCCGCTCGGGACATTCCCGGCATGGCATGTCGCCGGTCGCGGCGAAACCTGGGCGATTATGACGCACGGCAAAGGCGCCGATCGCCGCGAGGGCCTTCGCATGATGCCGGCGTTGGTGGACTCGGGCTTCCACTGCCTCGCGATCACGTACCGCAACGATGCGGGGATGCCCGCATCGCCCCGAGGCGTATACAGCTACGGACGTGACGAATGGGAAGAACTCCATGGCGCGGTGACCTATGCGATCGATCACGGCGCGCGAGACATCGTGTTGGTCGGGTACAGCATGGGGGGCGCCATCACCTTGAGCTTCATGGCGCGCTCCGAGCACGCAGGCCGTGTCTCCGCGCTGATCCTGGACGCCCCGATGACACACCTCGAGGAAACGGTTGCTCATGGCGCGAAGGCCCTGGGCCTGCCACTCAAGCTCCTCGCCGTTTCGAATCGGATTGCGGCGCGAAGGTACGGGTTCCGATGGGCGGATTTCGATCACCGGGGCACCGTTGCCGGCCTCAGCGTTCCTACACTCCTCTTCCATGGCGACGCCGATCTCACGATCCCGGTCGAACTCAGCGACGCCATCGCCGCCGATCGAGCGGACATCGTCCGCTATGTGCGCGTGCCCGGCGCGGGCCACGTTCGCGCATGGAACGTGAATCCTCAAGCCTATCTCGAAACGGTCCGGGACTTCGTGAAGACGCGCCGGTCGGTTTCGGCGGGATAGGTGATAGCTTTCGGCGCGGGTCCCCGTAGTGGGGGAAAGCACTTCGCCACGCGAGTTCGATGGCTTTCGATGCTGTGCCTGATCGTTGGTTTCGCTGCTGCCTGTGGAGGGAATGCCACGCCACCGGCCCCTTCTCCGACGGCCGCCAAACCCGTCGCAACGCCGGTCTCCATCGCCGGAAGCTTCAAATCCGTCCATGTGATTAGTGGCTTCACCCGCCCCACCCTGGTTACCAACGCTGCGGATAGCTCAAACCGGCTGTTCATCCTGGAGAAACCCGGGCGCATACGGGTAATCAAGTCCGGGGTCTTGCTGGGCGACCCCCTGCTGGACATCACGGCCCTGGTGAAGTCGGATAGCAACGAGCAGGGATTGCTGGGGCTCGCGTTCCACCCGGAATTTGAAAGGAACGGCCGCTTCTTCGTCGCCTACACGGCCAAAAACGCAGACAACACGGTGGCCGAGTACCGGGTTTCCTCGCCCGTGGGAGATGCTGCCGACCCGAAGAGCGGCAAGGTGCTTCTCGCCGTGCCGGACCAGTTCTCAAACCACAATGGGGGCATGCTCGCCTTTGGGCCCGATGGCTTCTTCTACATCTCCATGGGTGACGGAGGCAGCTCCGGCGACCCGAACGGCAACGGCCAGAATCTGAACTCGCTGCTCGGCAAGTTGCTTCGCATAGACGTGAACGGCGAGCCACCCTACGCCATCCCGCCGTCGAACCCGTTCTCTTCCCGTAGCGGCGTCCGCAAGGAAGTCTGGGCCTATGGTCTTCGGAACCCATGGCGGTTCACTTTCGACCGCCAGACCGGCGACCTCTGGATTGGCGATGTCGGACAAAATAAATACGAAGAGATCGACTTCCAGGCGGCGAGCAGCAAAGGCGGCGAGAACTACGGCTGGAACACAATGGAAGGCAACCATTGCTACAAGCCGGAATCCGGTTGCGCCGAGCAGGGCCTCGTCAAGCCGGTCTTCGAATACGACCATGGCAAGGGCTGCTCTGTTACCGGCGGCTATGTCTACCGGGGCAAAGCCATTCCAACGTTGACCGGCAGGTATCTGTTCGCCGACTACTGCTCCACAAACCTGTGGGCGACGGTCAGGAATGCTGACGGCAGCTTTTCGACGGAAGTAGTGGGTAAGGTTCCGGAGAACCTGAGCGCTTTCGGCGAGGACGAAGCCGGCGAAATCTACTTCACCGTCGACAAAGAAGGCGCCGTCTACAGGCTGCTGCCGCCGTAGCGGCTTCCCGGTGGACTACGCCTCGGCAAGGGCGTTTCTCACTGCCTTCAATCGCCTGAGCGAGCCGAGGACCTTGTCCTGATCGTCGGTGAGGTGGCGCACGATAATGTCGGTATACCCCAATGCCGCGTAGCCCCGGAAGGCAGCAGCGACCTGGTCAATCGACCCGGCGATGGGCGCTCCAGGGTCGAAGCCGCGGTATCCCGCATCGATGATCGGGTCGGCGACGGCGTGGGCTTCTGCTTACGATTCCCCCACGTAGATGTCGCGGCGGAGTGCGACCACACCGGGGTCCTTGCCCAACGCGTCGCATGCTTCGAGGTAAGTCGAGACCTGCCGGGCGGCCTGCGCCGGCGCCAGCGATGGATGCCAACCAGCCGTCGCCCATGCGTGCCGCCCGCTCGATGGCGACGCGGGCGCTTGCTCCGATCCAGAACTCGACCGGTTCCGGCGGTCGTGGCGAGACG
>JANPDX010000684.1:0-1856 GCA_031431695.1 Dehalococcoidia bacterium | reverse complement strand
TCGAAGATTTCGATCGGATCGGCCGATCGGCGGTCGCCAAGTATCAGCACTACCCCTCGGAATTTCTGATCGACCACGACAATCGCGCTGCCGCATCGTGCATCTATGCGCACATGGCGATCGAGGCAGATCGACGTTTTCTCGGACGGGCAGGCGTTGTTCCTCTCGACGTGCGTGGGCTCAAGGTGTGGTTGATCGGAGAGGAAGCCGTTGTCCGGTTCAAGAAAATGAACGGCGGAGGCTCGTACCGCCGCTATCCGACCGCGCAGGCCAAAGCGTTCGACGCACAGCAGGATCTGCCGGGAATCCCGGCGCCGGTCGCTCGCTTGGTGGTCGGTTATGTCTTGGACGCAACCGGGACCAACGTGAAGCGCATCCAGATCGCGCGGCCGCTCGCGAAGGGTCGTATCGCTTGGTGCGCGGCCATTGTCCCTGACATGGAGCGCGAGGCTGGCCAACCCCGCTGGTTCGAAGTGACGGGGCAGCTCCGGCTGGGCCAGTCTTCGTAGATCGCAGCCGTGGAAGAGTTCAACCATTCCATGCTCACGCTCGCCCGCGAGGCCCGCGGCCTCACGCAGGGCGAACTCGCGGCGCGCGTATCCGTCGGCCAGGGAACGCTGTCGAAGTACGAGACGGGAGTATCTGTTCCGCCCGCTGAGTTCGTAACGGAGCTACCCGCTGCGGTCGGATACCCGGAATCATTCTTCTACCAAGCGGGGCAACCCTATGGGTTCCCGCCGTTCCACTATCGAAGGCGCAAGAAGCTGTCGGCGAAGGCGCTTGGACGCATCGTGGCGGAGATGAACATCCGCCGAATGCATGTGCAGAGACTGCTGCTCTCCTTTGAGATGAGCTCGAACCTGATTCCAGAGATCGACCGAGACGAATACCGGGGGCGCTCGAGACGGGATGCAACCGCCGAGGAGATTGCCCGCTCAGTACGCGAGGCATGGATGCTCCCGCGTGGGCCGATCCCCAACATGCTCGCGCTGATTGAGGAGCGCGGTGGCATCGTCGTCCCGTGTGACTTTGGAACCGACTTGATCGACGCGATGAGCCAGAGAATCGACGGGATGCCAATCCTGTTCTTCGTAAATGTCGACGCTCCCGCGGATCGCGTACGGCACACACTCGCTCACGAGCTTGGGCACATGTGCCTGCATACGACCGTCTTCAAGGACGACGCCGAGATGGAAAGAGAGGCCGATCAATTTGCCGGCGCCTTTCTTCTACCAGCCGATGAAGTTCGGGTTCACTTGCGAAGGTTCGATCTCCGGCACCTCGCCAACATGAAGTCCCATTGGAAAGTATCCATGCAATCGATCGCATTCCGAGCGAATCAGTTGCATTTGATCACGCCATACCAGAACAAGATGTTCTGGATCGAGATGGGCAAGCTCGGCTATCGCAAACGCGAGCCAAACGAGCCTCCCCGCGAAACACCGACGCTGCTACGCAGAATGGTTGACTTCCACCGCCGCCAGCTTGGCTACTCGGTTCAGGACATGGCAAACCTGCTGCGTCTCTCTGTTGAAGAGTTCGAGGCGATCTACGGCGCGCCGGCTACCGGCGATACCAGCACTCACCTGCGTGTAGTGAGATAGGCAGCCATGAGAACGCTGCACCCGCGATTGCCAAGTAGCGTCTCGGGGGCCGTGGGGTTCTGTCGTATACCGCGCCCTGTGTGTTTGGCTCGCGCGGGTGAGCGCCGATCCGTTGGCTCCAACGAGTTACGGCGAGACAACGACGACAAATGCGCAGAGGATGGGCGCCCATGTTCGAACAAGCCTTCAAAAACATCGACGACGTTCTCTGGAAGGAAGCCGGCTGCACCACGGAGCTCGACTACACCGAGC
>JANPDX010000683.1:0-3409 GCA_031431695.1 Dehalococcoidia bacterium | reverse complement strand
CTTGTTGATCGCATGCACCGGCTGATGGAGGAATAACACCATGCAAAAACGATTGGCGCTTTCGGTGCCGCACTTTGGCTACACCCTGCCCGAACACGTTGCCATCGCCAAAGAAGCGGAAAGCCTCGGGTACACGGACGCGTGGTCGTTCGAAGTAGATGGCCAGGATTGCTTCGTGCCACTGGCGGTGATGGCGCTGCATTCGAACATGCGGCTCGGGACAGCTATTGCGAACGTCTACACGCGCGGTCCGGCGACGCTTGCGCAATGCGCGGCCAGCATCGCAGACCTCGCCCCCGGCCGCTTCGAACTGGGCATCGGTTCAGGATCGCAGCCCATCGTTGAGTCGTGGAACGACATGAAGTTCCGCAAGCCGGCCACCCGGGTCCGGGAAATGGTGCAGTTCCTCCGGCAGGCGTTGGCGGGCGAACGGGTGGTCTTCGAAGGCGAGACCTTCAAGGTGAACGGCTTCCGGCTCTCCACCCCGCCGGCGATCGCTCCGAAGATCCATGTCGCGGCCCTGCGCGAAGGCATGCTCAGAGTCGCCGGGGAAGTCGGAGACGGCGCCATCATCAACTGGCTTTCGGCCGAGGATTGCAAGAAGTCCGTGGCCGTGGTTCGGGAGGCAGCATCGAAGGCCGGGCGCGACCCCGAGAAGATCGAGATTACGGCGAGGCTGATGATCAACATCGATGCGCCCAGCCCGGAGGCCGACGCGATGCGCCGCCGCCAGATCAACGCCTATCTTCATGTGCCCGTCTACAAGTCGTTTCATCAGTGGTTGGGCCGAAGCGAACTCCTGAAAGGCATGTGGGAGTCCTGGGACGCGGGCGACCGGAAGGGCGCCATTGCCAACACCCCGGAGCAAGTGGTCGATGACCTCATCGTCCACGGCACGGCTGAACAGCGAAACGAGCACGTCCAGCGCTACCTCGATGCAGGCGTGGACACGGCCTTCCTGAGCTGGTTTTCGTTTGACCCCGACCCGGCTAAGGCCCGGGAGCTAATTCACCAGGCGATGGTGGAAATGGCGCCGGGCCGCGCGAAGTAGTCCCTCACCCCCTACCCCCTCCTTCTTCCGGGAAGGACGGTGGGCAAGGGGCGACGGCGGAGTCGTCAGCCTTCGAGCGTCCAGCCGACGAAGGGCTCTTCGAGGCCGCGTGCCACCTTGTTAGCGCAGCCGGGTCACCGGCTTCAGAAAGAGCATCGCAAGGATGCCGAGCACGACGACAATGCCTGCGCTGGTGATCACCGTCGTCTGTGGGCCCCACAACGCCACCTGCCCGGCCGCCTGCGCGTAACCGACCGGCACACTGGCGCTGAAGCTGAGCCCGTAGATGCTCATCACGCGGCCCATCATCGCCCGGTCAGAGTGCTCCTGGAGGAGCGCGACCGCGAAGTTGATGAAGATGGCCGGGCCAAGGACTCCCGCGATAAACACGAGGCTCATGGCGACCCAGATGTTCGGCGCGAAGCCGTAGAGGAACCAGAACGTTCCGCCACCAACAAGCGAGCCGCAGAGCATGAGACCGCGGCGATTGAGGCGCAGCATGCTCATCAGGATTGAACCGACAAGGATGCCCGCGCCCATCGACCCGACCATGAAGCCGACGAACTTGTCGGAGGCGTGGTAGATGTCCTGGACGATGAGGACAAGGGTGACCATGAACGGCCCCATGAGAAGCGCGCCGGGTGCCGCGCCAAGCACCAGGATTCCGAGCAACGGCCTGTTGTTCTTCACGTAGCGGAGGCCCTCGGTGAGGTCGCGCAAAACGCTCTTACCGGTGGGAGTTGGCGGGTCGATGGCGATAAGCGAGAAGAGCACCGCGGCAAGAGCGAGCGCGGCTACTTCGACAGCAAAGGCCACCGTAAGCCCCGCACCGTCGGCAACGATGCCTCCAACGGACGGTCCACCAAATTGGAGGGTGGCCATGAATGCCATGGTTCCGAAGATGGCGCCGTTCTGGAGCTGCGATGTCTGGAGAAGCTGAGGCATCATGCTTTGGCGGGCGGGGTTGGTGAACGCGCCCGCGCTGCCAACCACTGCCGACAGAATGAACACGGGCCAGATAAAACTCACGTTCGACCCGGCGAGCGCGACGTAGATGAGCGACACAGCCGCTGCCACCGCGTACGTGCGTACGAGAATGCGGCGGCGCTCGACGCGGTCGGCCAGGACGCCACCGAAGAGCGCGAAGATGGCCCCGGGGACGGTCTGGCAGATGAGCGCGAGGGCGATGAACGTCGCGCGATTGTCTTCGGCGACGCGGTCGCGGATGAAGAGGGGGACCGTGACCGATTGAATGCCAACTCCGGTGCCGGCGAAAATGGAGGCCGTCCACCAAATGCGGAATCCGACGACCGCGAAGGGGTTGCGTGTCCCGTCGGAGGCGGTTGCCAAAGTGGCGTCCACCGGGACGGTATCAGGGGTGGCCTCGGTCATTGGGAGGAGTCTACGCGGGACGGCGGAGCGTTGCATCACGCAACCGTGGTGGGCGGCAGGCCGGAATCTCGGTGGCTGGCCCGGTGCCCGGGTTATGCTTCGCACTCGACCTTTTTTGCCGGAGTAGCCGAATGACCCAGCCCGAGTTCGCCGACCGTATCTTCCTGGGTGGTCCCATTCTGACGATGGAAACGGGCCGGCCGCGCCTCGAAGCGGTGGCGGTTGGCGGTGGCCGGGTGATTGCTGTGGGAGACGAACGTTCCGTGCTGGAACTGCGCGGTCCGAAGACGTTGGTGACCGAACTGGGCGAGCGGGCGCTGCTTCCGGGGTTCATCGACGGGCACGGGCACCTGGCGAAGGTGGCGGCGAGCCTCGGATTTGCAAACCTCGCGGGACCGCCCGTTGGCGCGGTGCTCGACATCGAGGGGTTGGTGGAGGAACTCCGGCGCTTCGCCAAAGAGCGTGGCAAGACGCCCGGCGAGTGGATTATCGGGCGGGGCTACGACCCGGCATTCATGGCTGAGGGCCGGCACCCGACGCGAGACGACCTGGACCGCGTTTCGCGAGTGAGCCCGGTGTATGTCAGCCATGTGTCGGGGCACCTGGCCGCCGGGAACAGCCTTGCGTTGGAGATGGCGGGAATCGGCGCCGAAACCGCGGACCCGCCGGGTGGCGTGATCCGCCGGACAGACGGATCCAACGAGCCCAACGGCGTGCTCGAAGAATCGGCGATGGGCTTCTTCAACACCGGCCTGGTACCAGCGCCTTCCGCGGAGACCGAGGCCGCGCAACTGGCAGCGGCACAGCGGATCTACGCGGCTGCCGGGCTGACGACCGCACAGGAAGGCGCGATGTTCCCGCCGGAGCAGGCGATGTTCGAAGCCGCGGCGGGCGAGGGCCGGCTGTTTCTCGATGTGGTTGGCTATGCGTTTTGGGCAAATGCCCAGGCGATGCTTACCGGACGGG
>JANPDX010000682.1:0-2145 GCA_031431695.1 Dehalococcoidia bacterium | reverse complement strand
ACAATATCGACTGCTTCCTGAAAACGCCCGACGCTCTCTTCAACGGGGATTTGGAAAGCCCGGAACTCCGAGCGTTCGAAGCCACGCCCGGCCCCCCAGTTGATGCGCCCGCCCGAAAGCACATCGAGCATCGCGACTTCTTCTGCCAGTCGGAGGGGGTTGTAGAAGACTGCCAGGGAGACGGCCATGCCGATGCGCAGGTTCTTCGTGCGGGCGGCGACGTTCATCGCCATCAGGTGGGGCGATGGGCAGACGCTGTAGGTGTTGAAGTGGTGTTCAGCGAGCCAAACGCCGTCATAGCCGCCCTCGTCCATGATGGCGATTCGGTCGAAGGCTCTCTGGTACACGGTCTCGAGCGGTATTCGCCGAGACCAGGAGAAAAACTGGAGGACACCGACTTTCATCGTGCGGAGCTTAACGGGTTGAGGTGCCAGGTGTCAGGGCCCGGAGACAGTCGAGATCCGATATTGGCCATCGCCGCCGTTGACGAGAAAGAAGCAGCCCGCGCTGTTGGGAGGGACGTCCGCCATGATGGTGCCGTTCCCGCTTGCGTCCGAGTCTTCTTCCCAAATGAGCGGGATAACGCCCGTCTGACACCATAAATGGAGCGTCGTCCCTGGAGCTTGTATATCAGACTGAGGGCCGCGACCATGATTCCGAGCGAATCAGGGCGCGTCTCCGGGACTCCCGCAACCTTCAGGGATTCCGAAAAGACGGGATCATCTGGGGATTCAAAATGCAAAATCTGGTTTCGAGGCTTCGGGTCTGGAAGCGCATCGTTCACCGGCCGCTCGTAGTGGCTGGCTTCATGTACTCTGCGGCTGGAGCCTTCAATCTGTGGAAGTCCGAGTTTGCGTCCGACAAGACACAAGCCGACCTAAAGCTTGACCAACTGACCCCTTCCTGGTCTTTGGAAACTTGGCTGATCATTGCTCTCGCCATCGCACTAGCAGGGATTCTCGAAGGTGCTTTCCACGAGATTGCGCGAGCAGAAAAAGAGGCGGCAATCCGGCCCATTTACTCGAGTGCTAGGCAGGGCGATTCGGGGCAGATGCCCGCCTTCCATTTCAACGTGTATCCCCCGGAGCCGGCCGATTCGCGGACGCTCATCGGCACTAACGTGCACGTGTGGGGACAGGTAACCTCCACTGAGTTGGTCTGGATCGAGGATATCTTTGTTGAGGTTTGGCAGCGACGCGGGAAGAGCGGTAGAAAGGTCGTGGCGGTCGCGAGAATGGACTCCGCCCCCGGCTCTAAGGCTTATCAAATGGCGATTGGCCTTGGGGCAAAGTGCACCCCTGAGGAGCCGCTGATTATCGGGATAGTCTCCCCTGCCCTGTTTAAGAATCTGTACGGAGAGCCATCGGCGGATGTGGACTTAGCCGACGACGTGTACACATCACTAGTGCTGATTCCTCGGCCACCCGTGGGAAGGTGTTCATTCGACCTTCCGAACGTTCGCCCTACGAAACCAGTTCTTGATACGGGAGGTTCGTCGAATGGATGAGCGAAAGCATCGTTTCGCGAAACAGGACCCGGTTGTTGCGCCCGTTGAAGCGCCGCTCCATTTCGTCGAGTTACGCGGGCAGATGACGCGCCGAAAGCTGACGGTAGCTGCGGCCGATGCCGCGCTTCATGAGGCTCCGCGCGCTCTCTGCGGTCTGCGTGTGGACTTCGCCGCGTAACTCATCCTCTTCGGATTGATTCACGCTCTCATGGTGCGGGTGGATGCCCACATAGCTCTGGAGCTTGTCGGTGTATTCGGGCGTCCGTTCGGTTCCACAGAACCGCTGAAATGAGGACGTTGGTATCAGCGACGACTCTCGGCGGTGCGTCCCTTCGCTCGTCGGAACTCTCGGTCGAAATCGGCCCACTCTTCGTCAGTCGGCGGCTCGCCCGGTAGGGAACGCAGTTCCTCGATGATGTGCCAGTGCTCGTCGAGGTAGCGCTGACGCGCTTCCTCGGTCAGCGAGTTACGCCACGCAATGAGTTTTGCGATGTCGACACTTTCAGGCATGCCCCCAATCATACCAGACGCTGCCGGCGCCCTGGCTCGTGGCGATGCCCACAGTCAGGTAACAGTGCTACAACGCCGTGGTGGATGCTTCCTCGCGAAGGTGGTAGTCTTCATTATCTTCTTCATCT
>JANPDX010000681.1:0-11292 GCA_031431695.1 Dehalococcoidia bacterium | reverse complement strand
CACCGAGGCCGGGCTCGGCGGTGTGACGCTGGTGATGCGGTCGTTGTCGTCGTAGGCGTAGGCCGTGGCGTTGCCGCCGACCGTCATGCTGGTGCGGTTGCCGAAGGCATCGAAGGCGTAGCTCGTCGTGGCCGGTCCGGGGTAGGTGACGCTGGTCAACCGGTAGAGGTCGTCGTACGCGTAGGTATGCGTGCCCTGCTGGTCAACCCGCTGTGTGCGGTTTCCCAGGGTGTGGCTAGTGCTCATGGTCAGCCTTCCACGAGACCACCCAGCCGATGAGTTCCTCAATGAGGCGCCCTCTCTCGTTGTGCTTCCAATCTGTGTCGAAGCCTGATTGGACCAACATATCCGCCATAAGATCCTCCGCTCGGACCAAATTCGTTCTGCTCAAATTGCCGAGTGCGAGTTCCGCCGCGAGCTCTTCGTCCTGCGGTTTCACCGTTTCCACGACTGCTTGCAAGGCGCCCTCCGCCCCGAGACCATCCACGCTATCTCGCCGCCCGGTCACTTCGGAGGGAACCTCATGCCCCGCGTACCCTTTGCCCAAGTCGTCACGACTTCACCAGCGGTGTTCAGCACGACCGTCGCGTCCTTTCCTCTGAACTGAAAGCTGACTCTCCCCAGTTCATCGACTTTTCGCACAACTGTCTTGGGATTGCGAAGGGCGTCGATGATAGCCTTCGTGGTGACTCCTCTTCCTGCACTTGACCCGTACGTCCTGTTGAGAATCTGTTCCAGCGCCTCGTCTGAAAGGCCCGTCACTTTCCGAGGGGCGTCAGGATGCGTAGTTCGCGAAACCGTTACGTACTCCCCGATGATGGGTAGGATGTCAAGCACTTGCTCGTTGATCCAGTCCTCGTCGGCTTTTGGCGCGCCGAGGCACGGAGCGCTCAGGAGGGTCCCGCCATAGCACGAACTCAGGCCCGGCCAAGCCTCTTCGGGCGGCGATTCAGTAGGTCCGCTGCCGCCCCAGTCCACCCTCACTCCCGGGCCACACTCGTCCGTGTCGCACGGTCGCATACCGGTCGAGTCGATCAAGTTCGTCGGATCGGATGCTGCATATGCGAACGGGTTGCCTTGCCATGCTGGGCCGACGGCCAAGGGCTCCCGGCTCAAGAACGTCCCGCTCGCCGGGTCGTAGTACCTCGCCCTTAAGTACTGCAGACCCGTCCCGTCCGTCTGCTGACCGGCGAAGTCGAACTCGTTACTCAAACTCCCCGCGCCACCCGTGACCTCGCCGTAGACATCGTACTCGTACGACTTCTGGCTGTTGCCCGAGGCGTCCACGACGGCCATCGTCGAGCCGAGTCCGTCTGCCAGGTAGTAGTACCAACTCCCGCCCTGCTTCTGCGCCGTCAAACCAGCGCCATACACATACTGATTGCCATCATCGAGGACCACCGGCAAGCCAGAGGCGATGTCCCAGGTGAAGGTGGTCGTCGCGCCGCCGCTGACCGCGCGTGAGTCACGCAGGCCGTCGCCGCGGTAGGCGAAGGTCGTCGTGACGCTGCTCACGGTTGCCGAGGTCATGCGGTCTTCATAGCCCCAGGCGAAGGAGTCACTTCCTCGCGCCGTGAGGTCGCCGTTGTCGTCCCAGGTGTAGTTCACGACCGAAGCAGGGCTCGGCGGCGTCACGCTGGTGATGCGGTCGTTGTCGTCGTAGGCGTACGTCGTGGCGTTGCCGCCGACGGTCATGCTCGTGCGATTGCCGAAGGCGTAAGCGGTGATCATCCGTAATGCCTTTGCACATACGTGCCTGCGATAAGGTCGCGAATGCTTCGACGATCTTTCCGAAGAACTACGGTTAGCATGTCGGCAAGCGCCGCCATCGGAGCGACCAGAAAGATTCCTGTGATGCCAACGAACGGCCCAAATACCGGGCTTATGACTAAAAGTAAGAACGGAAATTCGCGAAGCAGGATAGTCTTGCCCGAGGGTGGGCGCATAGCATCGCCAATTAACACAACGCTGGTGCCAGCGAGCATTTTCCCAGGAGAACGTCCACGGCCGGAAATCTGAGGCGCAACCCGGATGCCGAGAAACAAGAGTGCATTCCAGAATGGACTGGCGACCAAGATAGAATCTAGAACCAAGGATCCACCGAGATACGCCAGCGCATCAGCAAGTGCCCCAGCCCATCGGCGTGCCACGGGTCGGTCGTGCAAACGGGCGGTACTAAGGGCCATACGTGTCTTTGTAGGCGTTCCAAATTTGACCGAGTGGAAAGACCACGCGGCGCAACGCTACATAGGCCAATGCAAGTTGGGGGTACCCGGCGTTAGTAAAGGCATCAGCAATTGCCTTATCACCGCCCGACACAGCGAGATTCGTCGAGTTTGCGAACAGCGAATCCCCCAAAGCCCGACACTCAACATCGCGGACGCAGTCGCTTAATCGGCGATGGTTGTACTCTCCAATCTGGCTCCGGACGAGCTTCACCACGAGTGAGTAGTAGGCACCCTTAAAGTCCGGCAGCGGGTCGTTTGGTGGGTTGTACGGGCAGTCGTCGCCCCATTGCCAGCATTTCCATTCGGCTCGTGAACCCGTTGTCGGGTCATCCGTCTCGTAAAGGCCCGATGGATCGAGGTACCGAACCGGGCTTGCGCTCGCGTACCCAGTCGGATTTCCCAGCCAATCAGGATGGACGGCGAGAGGTTCCCTGCTCAAGAACGTCCCCGTCGCGGGATCCATATACCGCGCCCGCAGGTACTGCAGCCCCGTCCCATCGGTCTGCTGGCCAGCGAAATCGAACTCGTTCGCCAGCGAACCCGTCTTCGTCGGAGTCCCGTACACGTCGTAGGTGTAGCTGTTTTGCACCGCGCCGGATGCATCCACCACCGCCATCGTCGAGCCGAGGCCATCCGCCAGGTAGTAGAACCACGAGCCGCCCTGCTTCATCGCCGACAGCCCGGCGCCATACACGTACTGGTTGCCGTCGTCGAGCACGACCGGCAGGCCGCCTGCG
Source organism: Dehalococcoidia bacterium (assembly GCA_031431695.1). Classification (GTDB taxonomy): domain Bacteria; phylum Chloroflexota; class Dehalococcoidia; order Tepidiformales; family Tepidiformaceae; genus Amarobacter. Next base: position 8,327 of record JANPDX010000681.1, on the reverse strand, counting down.
ATGTCCCAGGTGAATGTCGTCGTTGCGCCCCCGCTGACTGCTCGCGAATCGCGCAGACCGTCTCCGCGGTAGGCAAACGTGGTGGTCACGCTGGAGACGGTCGCCGAGGTCATTCGGTCTTCGTAATCCCAGGCGAACGTGTCGCTGCCTCGGGCCGTCAGGTCGCCGTTGTCGTCCCAGGTGTAGTTGATGGCCGAGGCCGGGCTCGGCGGCGTCACGCTGGTGATGCGGTCGTTGTCGTCGTAGGCGTAGGTGGTCGCGTTCCCGCCGACGGTCATGCTCGTCCGGTTGCCAAAGGCGTCAAAGGCATAGCTGGTTGTCGCCGGTCCGGGGTAAGTGACGCTGGTCAGACGGTAGAGGTCGTCATAGGCGTAGGTATGCGTGCCCTGCTGGTCCACGCGCTGCGTGCGGTTGCCAACCTGGTCGAGGGTGTAGGCCACCGAGGCGATCGTCGTGCTCCCGTTCTTGACGTGCGTGATGCCCGTCAGCCGGTCGGCGGCATCGTAGCTGTTCGTGCTGACAATGCCCGTGCCCGTGGGAAGCGTCGCTGTCGTCATCCTGCCGGCATCATCGTACGCGTATGCGGTCACGTTCGAGTTCCAGTCGGTGACGGTTGAGAGACGGTTGGCGTTGTCGTAGCCATAGGTCGACTGGTTCGAGCCGCCGGGATAGTGCTTTTACCTTTTGCCCTTGCCTCGCACCCACACGCCGCCAACCCCGTTAACCGTAACGAAGGCCGCGGCTATACTTGGCGATAGGTCCCACGCCCTTGCCGCCGGCGAAAGACGACACCTGGAGCCGTTGTGAGTGCGTTACCTTCCAGCCCCGGCGGCCGTGAGACCGAGGTTCGCGACCGAATTTTCTCGAGTGCCCTCCGCCACTTCTCTCAGAAGGGCTTCGCGGCCACCTCGCTGCGCGAAATCTCCGAAGACGCCCAGACGACCAAGCCGATGGTCTACTACTACTTCGGCTCCAAGGAAGGCCTCTACGCCAGCATCGTTCGCCAAATCCTGGAAGAAATGGCCGATAGCATCCGCTCCCACCTTCCCGCCGAAGCGCCCATTCCCGAGCAAGTCATGGCCTTCTGCGATAGCTACCTCGAACACTTCCTCCAGCAAGAAGAGATCATTGCGCTCGTCCTGCGCGAAGTGTTTGGACTCGGCGGCGTGCCCATGGCGGAGTTCTCGCAGGCCCTCGGCGAACGTGTCCGCCAGCCCCTCGATGGAATCCTCGCTCGCGGCATGGACACCGGCGTCTTGCGGCGCGACAGCGTGACTATCTGCGCAACCGCGATGACGGGCATCCTCAATATGTTCATCCTCGCCCACGTCTTCGGCGGCGCATGGATAGACAAGGAAGCACCCCTCCGCCAGGTGCGCTACTACCTCGACGGCCTGTGCGCCAGGTAAATTCTCTGCTTCTGCCCTCATGTTCGCGGACTGGTTGCCGTTCTTACATACAGGGAGGCGAAGTGTGTCCGACGCGAAACTGATGGACTACTATGCGGTGCTCAACCTGCCGCCGCGAGCTGACCTCTCCGGTATCGAGGTCGCGTACGCTCGGCTGTCTGATGACCTGATGAGACAGTCAGAAGGCGACGACACCTTCCACCAGGCGATGCAAGGCCTCAACGAAGCCTATAGCGTGCTCTCGAAGCCCGACCTTCGCCGCGATTACGACCGTGTCTTCTTTCGTACTGAACTCGAACTGCTGGAAAAGGAAGCGCGGGCCATTCGGCGGCGGCGGAATTTCGCCGGCAACCTGCTCGTGGCCGGCTTAGGTTTGATCGTGGCGGCACAGGGCGGGGTGCTCATTTACCTTGGCGGCGATGCCGTCAGCGGTCTCCCGGGGGCACTTTTCGGGAAGCTCTTCTAGCCCGGCTGGACAGCACGTTCGCCAGCGGTTGTAAGTTTCGCCAGGGTTCGGGACAATCCACGGCGCACCTGCTCGTGCTCCGAGGCCCCAATGGTCGCCTTTTCCAACGTCATCGCCACTGAAGAATCGCTTCGTGGAGTCATACTGCCGCCGCGCGGTTCCGGCGCCTGGGATAAGTCCCTCACGTTCGTCGACCCCCATGCCGCCGCCTTCATCGGCAAGAGCCCCTTCGCAATGATCGCCACCACCAGCCGCGATGGGAAGATGGACATCTCGCCCAAGGGCGACCCGCCCGGCTTCGTCCGCGTCCTCGATGAGCACACCCTGGCGATTCCCGACCGGCCCGGGAACGGGCGCGCCGATACCTTCCGAAACCTGCTCGATAACCCCCGCATCTCGGTGTACTTCCTTGTGCCCGGCCGTTCCGAAACGTTGCGAATCAACGGCTCGGCCCAGTTGGTCACGGACCAGTGGCTGCTCGACGAGATGTCGGTCAAGGGGAAGCCGGCGCAACTCGCGATCGCGATCACCGTCGAAGAGTCGTTCTTCCATTGCGCAAAGTGTGTTGTGCGTTCGAACCTCTGGGACGCGGAAGCCTGGGAGGATGCCTCCGAACTCGCTTCCCTGGGCGCCGTCATGCGCGACCAACTCAAGCTCGAAGTGCCTGTCGAAGCTATAGAAGCCGGACTGAACAAGGACATCGCCACCCGGTTGTACTAAAAACGCTTGAACTGCTTCGCCAAACCCAGGCCCTGGTCCTGATACGACGACCCCGCCCCGGATCCGTAGAGCATACCTGGCACCGCCAACATCTCTTCGAACTGCAGCCGGCCCACCGGCTGGCCATGCTTCAGCGCATACGGAATGACGTGCGAGCGGACCTCGAGGATCGCTCGAGTTCCCTGGAGGTGCCCGTCCTCGAAGTAACCGAAGCCCGGATCGAAAAAGCCGGCATAGTGAACTCTGAGTTCTCCGACTGACTCATCAAATGCCAACATCTCCGCGGCAAGGCTGGGAGGCACCGAAACGCGCTCTCGCGATCCAAGGATATAGAACGCCCCGGCTTCCAGAATCAATTGGCTTTGACTCGGCACAGCGTCCCAGAAGTCGGACGAGGGATAGTAATTGGTCTTGCTCAGGTCGATCGTGGGAGCGTTGGCCTTTGCTTTCCAACCGATCACACCATCGGTTTGTTTCCCGGCCAAGTCCACGGAAAACCAAAGTCCCTCGGAAATGGTCGCTCGAAGTGGAACACCGTCCTCGTCCCAGAGGAGCGGCCAACCGCCCTTGCTGGCTTTGGTGGTCAAATGGAATTCCACCGGCTGCGCGAGCCGGAATCGAATCTGATTCAGGCGTATGCCGCGCCGTACTTTCACCCGGAACGTCATCGGCGAGACCTCGACGTACATGGGGCCCCGGTAACCTCTTTCGACGTCGTCGAATCGCTCGGCCCGGTCCGTGATGAGACGAGCAAATACGTCAAGCCTTCCAGTCGTGCTTTTCGGATTCGCCCGGGCCGTCAGTTCTCCGTCCCGGAGGGCAAGCGATTCGAGCAGCGGGATGATGTAGACCGATCCGGGGTGCAGAATTGCTTCGGTCCGGAGGTCGTGTGTCTGCACCAGCAGTTCTGTGATGCCTTCCGCGACCGTCGCGGAACGTCCCGGCAAGAAGCTCGCGCGCACCTGATATGCGACATCGCCGAGTCTGAGGTCCAGGCTGGCAGGCTGAATCTGCTCGTCGGTGATCCCCTCGTCGCAGAGGACCATTCCTTCCGCGACGAGGGCCCGAATATGCTCCGATGGAAGCACTCCACGGTTCCGATCGCGGATCTCGCGGCCCGCTTCCGGGAAGAGACGTGGACCATGTGTCGTACTCATTGAAGGGGTAGTCTAGCCCGGTCCGGGTGGCACGCTCCACTGATGCGGAGTTGCGCCGGAGTACTCCGCGAGTCACGACGCTTCATATGGGGCGAAGCCTATCCCGCTGCCTCACCGGCGGCCAATTCGGCCATCTTTCGTGCCTCGCCCTCGGCGTAGGGAGTGATCGTTTCGATCACATCGACGCGGCTATCGAGGCGCTTCTGAAGGCCGCTCATCAGCCCGAGCACGCGGAAAATCAGCAGAATATCGCCCGGTATCTCAGTCACCGGATTCGCCTTCAGGATGCGCGATAGGCGTTCGTTGACTTCCGGCATCACGTCCTGGTCGATGTACGGTTTGTTATCCGCGCCGCCGTACTCGAAGAACGACTGACCGAGAGCGACAAGCGACTGCGGGTCCTCGCTCTTTGTTTTGAAGCCAATTGCCCGGAACGCTTCCACCATCGCGTGTTCGTCCTGGCTGATGAGCGCCATGATCAACTTCGCGTAGTTGAGCCGGAAGCCTTCGGGCAATTCTTTAGAAAGCCCAAAATCCAGGAACACCACAACCGGCCCGGGCAAGACGAAGAGGTTTCCCGGGTGCGGGTCGGCGTGGAAAAAGCCATGCACGAGGATCTGCTCGCAGTACGCCTCCGTCATGATCAGTGCCACCCGGTTGGCGTCGATACCCTCCGCGATGAGAGCCTCGGTATCGGAAATCTTCGTCGCTTCGATAAACTCGGTGGTCAGCACGCGCCGGCGCGTCGTCGGCCAATGCACCTTCGGGATGAGAATGTCCGCGCGGTGCGCCAGGTTGCGTGCGACCCGTTCCGAGCTTCGCCCCTCGAGCTCGAAGTCGAGTTCGCGGGGCATGTCTTTGTTCATCTCTTCCATCAGGATGCGGAAGTCGAAGTTCTTCTCGATCCGCGCGAGGATCTTCACAAGGATCGCCACGTTCCGAAGGTCGGTCTCGAGGATCCGGTCGATGCCCGGGTACTGGACCTTGACCGCCACATCCTGGCCGTCTTTGGTTCGTGCGCGATGCACCTGGGCGAGCGAGGCCGACGCGATGGGCGATCGCGTGAAGCCGTCGAAAATCTCGTCGGGGTGCTTGCCCAGTTCCCTGCGGATGACACCGACCACCTCGGAATACGGCCGCGCCGGGACGCTGTCCTGGAGGCGGCTCAAGACCGTGATGTACTCGGTTGGCGCAACATCAGCCCGCGAACTGATGAACTGGCAGGTCTTGATCATCATCCCTTCGAGGCGGATCGCGAGGCCGTAGATGCGTTCCGCGTTCTTCGTATGAGCCCGAGAGAGGCGCACCTCGCGCTGCATCGTCGTGAGCTTCTTGTTGCGCTGTATCCGCTTGTAGCTGATGTAGATGACGAGGAAAGTCCATCCCACATCGAGGAAGCGCTTGCCGCGCTGGTGCAACGGGAGCGGCGTGGTGCCTGTGAGTGTGTTTGCCATGGACTTTTGATCGTAGCCCGAACGAGGTTCAGATGCGAAGAAGCCGGACCGCTTGGCCCGGCTTCAACGGCCTCGCTGCGTGCGCCGGCTCACGCCTTAAGCGCGATGGCATCGACTTTCCAGGCGCCTGCGACGTCCTTCCAGCGCGTGGCGATGGTTCGGGACTCACCACCTTCGGAACCCATCACCAGGTCAACGAGGTGATCCTCGCCTTCCTGCGCACCAACTTTGATCGTCATCGTCGGAGCGCCGACCGGTGGCGGGGCCCCCGCCATCTGGGACTGGAGGGCCATCGCCTGGCCCATGCCGTTCGGTGTGAAGGCCATCATCAGGCCGGCGATATTCTGGTTGGCCAGGTCTTTCGCGAACTGTTCCGCGCTGTCCTTAAGTTCCGCCATGGTTCCGTACTCCTTGAGGCCCGGCGCAGGTGTAGGTCGCCGGGGAGCATAGGGTATGGCGCAGCGGCACGGTGTCAACTTTTTGACGCTGACCGCTCAGTCACTAGTCGTTTTGAATGCCGGTTCTTGACGCTTCGACGGGCGCGTTACCACGAACAGCCAGGCGATTGCGACGCCGAGGACGGCGCCGCAAGCCGGGTTGAACCACCCGAGTGTTCCAATAGGCACACGTTTGAGCGCGCGTAGGTCCGTTGCTCCGTCATGCCGAATCGCCACGCGGACCTGGTAGCGGGCGATTATTTCGGGCATCTCGGCGAGCCCTGCCGCCGTCTCCGGAAAGGACAGGCCGATTGCTGACTGGAACTCGGCCGGGTTCAGGCCGAGCGCGGTTGCCAACGCGGGCAATAGCTCGGTTTGCAGTGCGATTTGTCCATCTCGGCCGGATTCGAACGCTGAATCCGTCCGCTGGACAACTTGCGAACTCGGGTTGAGCGAATTCAGGACCCGCTGCGCGGACTGTGCCTTCTGTGGCACCTGCAAGGCGACCGGCACGACGATCATCAGCCCGGCGATAAACGCGATTGTGGCAAAGTGAGCGTGCGTCCGGGTCGGCCCGCGGGACAGGGCTACCAATCCGGTGACGAAGACCCCCGCGCCAAGAACGATGTTCAGCAAACCGCCCGAATATCCGGGCAGACCCCGCGGTGGCAGGCTGTCGGCATTCTGGAAATCTTCTTGTTGTCGTTCCAGGTTGGTTAGACCTTGTTCGGCGAAGGGCAGCAACACATCCTTCTGTTCCAGGAGCCGTCCGACTTCCGGGTACGACCGCGTGATTTCGCCTCGCAGCTCGCTCTCGCTCATGCGTAACTCCTTCGCGACAGCCGGTAGGACTGAGCTATCGAGGCCATCGATCACCGCGCTCAGTGTTTCGAAATCACGCCGATGCTGTGCCAGCCCCTCGTCGGTCAGTTCGGGGCGCACAAGGTCCGCCACACGAGCTGCCCTTTGCGCAACGAACACTTCGGATCCGCCCGCCACCATCAACAGCAACCCCAAAGTAGAGAGGACGGCCGCGGCGACGCGGGTCCCAACGCTCCTGTTGCTCAGCATTCGTCAGAGTCAGTCAATAGCCCCGGCTGTCCCAGAGCAGGTCGCCCTTGCCGGCGAGTTTTGCCTGATATCGCGAGGCGACAAACAGGAGGTCGCTGAGTCGGTTCAGGTACGGGATGACCTGGCCGCTGACCGGTTCCTCGCGCGAGAGCGCTATCGTCAGGCGTTCGGCCCTCCGGCAGACGGTCCGGGCCACGTGAAGCTGCGCCGCCGAAAGGTCGCCGCCCGGCAGGATGAAGCTCTTCAGCGGCTCCAGTTCTTCGTTCCACTCATCCATCCACGTTTCGAGGTCCGTGACATGCCGCTTTTCGATGCCCGGGACTGCGAAACGTTTCTTGTCTTCTTCGAGGATGCACAGGTCGGACCCGAGGTTAAAGAGCACTTGCTGGATGACGAAGAACCGTTCGCGCATGGATTCATGGAGGCCGGCCGAAACGGCAACACCGATCGTCGAATTCAACTCATCGACGGTCCCGTAGGCCTCGATCCGGAGCGAGTCCTTCTCGACTCGTTGGCCGCCGCCCAGTGCCGTCGTGCCGTCGTCCCCGGCTCGGGTGTAAACGCGATTGATATGGACCATGCCGTCTATGGTGCGCTACGGCATCGCGGAAGGCGACTGCTTCCACCAGCAAACGATGAAGTCCAGAATGAGATTCGTGCAAGGGCGCTGCCGAAATTCCGCGCGCTACGCGCCTTACGACAAGGACAGGACATGACGAACGAACCCGAGAGCTGCATCCGCTGCCATTCCGTGTATTCGACTGCGCCGTACCTCATGGCCGGGCGAAAGTTCTGTTGTACGAGTTGTTCGGTCGGTTCCGCCTGCGAACACCAGGGCGTGCGCAGGCCATCGACGGTGCGGCGCTACGATGCCATGTTCGACAGATTCCGCCAGGTGGCGAAAGAGAACACCCCCTACGAGACCGGCAAAGATCCGTCGCGCCCGTAGCGAACATTTTACGACGCGCTACGGAGAATCGGGTTCGGCTACTATCGTCCTGCGTAGATTCCGCCGCGAGGGATCGGCGCCTATCCCAGGACAGGTGCTCGACCCGCCGGCCGAAGACTGGGTGGAGGAGGCGCGCCCGCCCGTGTCCCCCATCACCCGGCGCCGACCCTCACGTAACTTTTCATGGTGCCGCTATTCCTCTCGTCGGGTACGATCCGGGAGTGCCGCACGAACTACGCTATGAAGTGAATCGTCCTGACGTGGTGGACGAGAGCGTGGATCAGGAAGTGCTCATCGTTCACCTCGGGACGGGCGTGTACTACAGTTCCCGCGGCGCGGGCGACGTCGCATGGCAGCTTCTCGCCGCCGGACTAACGAGCCTCGAGACGGCTGACGCCATGGGCCGGCCGGCGGGGCAGGTCGAAGAGTTTCTTGCGCGGCTGGTTGGCGAGGCGCTGGTTCGGCCACGGTCGGGCGAACCTGAGGGCCGCGCCGCCATCGACCCGCAAGGAGGGCCGTTGGTCCTCGAAAAATACACAGACATGCAAGAGCTTCTTCTCCTCGATCCCATTCACGAAGTCGAAGAAGAAGGCTGGCCCAGGGCGCGGGTCGGCGCACCGGAAAACTAGCCCCTCGTGTCGAACACCTGGCCGGGCGAACCGGA
>JANPDX010000680.1:0-5298 GCA_031431695.1 Dehalococcoidia bacterium | reverse complement strand
CGCCTTCGGCTTCCCCAAGAGTCACGCCGTCGCATTCGCCCTGCTTGCCTACGAATCCACCTGGTTGCGCTACTACTACCCGGCCGCCTACTACTGCTCGCTCTTCAACGCCCAGCCCATGGGTTTCTATTCACCCGAAGTACTGACCCAGGATGCCGCCCGCCACGGTATCCAGACGCTCCCTCCCGCTATCAACTTCAGCCGCCCGGGCGCATGGCCCGAAGATGGCGACATCCGCCTCGGTTTCCAACAGGTCAAGGGCCTCGGCGGTGGCTGGCAGGATGTTCGCCAGCACCATCGGCTCCCGGATTACACCACCACTCCAGACCAGATCGTCGCCGAACGCATAACCAACGGGCCGTATCGCTCCCTCCGAGACATCCTTGTACGCACGCGTATTTCGCGCGATCAGGCCGAAACCCTCATCCGCGCCGGCGCCCTCGAAGAATTCGGCCTGCCCCGCCGAGAGCTGATCTGGCAACTCGGCCTCCTCACCGAATCCCAAAACTCCCCCTCTCCCGCGAGGCACGAAGTCGGGAGAGGGGGTCGGGGGGTGAGGGCACAACTGGCCCTGGATCTCCCCACCCACCAGGACATGGCCGAACTCCCCACAATGTCCCCGTGGCTCTCCCTTGCGTGGGATGTTGAACGCCTCGGGCTTAGTCCCGGCCGCCACCCGATGCACCTGGTGCGCCCACTCCTGCACGAAGGGCTCATCACCAGCCGTCACCTTGGTGGTGTCCACAACTCGAACCGCCTGCCACAGGGGATGATTGTCGAAATGGCGGGCATGGTGGTCACCCGTCAGCGGCCCGCCACCGCCAGCGGGGTCATGTTCATGCTGCTTGAAGACGAGTTCGGCCTGGCTAACCTGGTGGTCTACACCGCCCTCCAGGAGAGCCAGCGCGAACTTGTGCGCGCCACCCCCTTCGTCATCGTCCGCGGCCGCGTAGACAACGAGCAGAGCGGCTTCCCGAACATCATCGCCGAGGACTTCCGCCCCTGCCCGCTCCCCGGATTCATCGAAGAAATCGAATCTCACAATTTCGGGTAGCCTGCGCGCGGCGCCAAGGTCCGGCTCAGACCAATTTCCCCTACAGCATCTCCGCGATCGCATCGGCGATGATGCTCACCGCATGTTCGATTGTCTCCGGGTCAGCCGCCGTGAAGTTCATCCGAAGCGTCGAAACACCGTCCTCTTCGTTCACAAAGAAGTACCGGCCAGGGACGAACGCCACGCCGCGCTCGATCACGCGCCGCTGCAACTCAACCGCGTCGAAGCCCTTCGGCCCTTCGATCCACACGAACATTCCACCTTCCGGACGCGACCATTTGAAGTCCTCCGGGAGATGCCGCTCGAGCGACTCCAGCATCGCCTGCTGCCGCGGTGCGTACAGCTCGATGATCTTCGGCAGTTGCCGTTCGAGGTAGCCGCCGGTCAGGTACTCGGCCGCCAGCGCCTGGGCGAGCGTGTTTGTATGCAGGTCCACCCCCTGGCGCGCTGTCACCAACCACTGCTGGATGAATGCGGGCGCCACGCAGACGCCGATCCGCAGCCCCGGTGCGAACGTCTTCGAAAGCGTCGTCGAATACACTACGTTGTCCGGCGCCATCGACTTGATCGGCGGCACCGGCTCCCCGGAGTACCGCAGGTCACTGTACGGGTCGTCTTCGAGGAGGAGCGCGTCGTGGCGCTTGAGGATGTCAGCAACGTGCTTCCTCCTGCTCAGCGGGAGCGTCCGGCCCGTGGGGTTTTGGAAGGTTGGCACCAGGTACACGAACTTCACCCGCTGTGCCGAAAGCACTCGTTCGAGTGACTCCGGGATGAGTCCATCCTCGTCGGTTTCGATTTCGGCATAGCGAGGCTCGTACGGGTTGAATGCCTGGAGCGCACCGAGGTACGTCGGCGCTTCGACCGCTACATAGTCACCCGGCGAAATGAGAATCTTGCCGATCCCGTCGAGCAGGCTTTGGGAGCCGCTCATGATGAGCACGCCGTCGCTTGTCGTGGTGACCCCGCGGACGGCGAGGTGGCCGACCAGCGCCTCGCGCAGGGGCCCCCACCCTTCGCTCGCGTCGTACTGGAGTGCTTTGCTCCCGTACTTCCCGAGCACCGCGCCCATCAGTTCTTCCATGATGTCGAGCGGGAAGCTCTCGGCCGCCGGTAACCCGCCGGCAAGGGAAATCATCCCCGGCGAGGATGCGACCTTCAGGATCTCGCGGATGGCGCTCGCTTCCATGAAGCGTGTCCGGTGGGCCAGCAACTGTTCGTAGTCCATGAACGATCAGCATATCTCGCAACGGTCCGCCGCGCCCCCACGGGGTCAGGCTATTTCTTGGCGCGAAGCATGCTTTTCCCATCCCTCGGCCCGTCATATCCCTGTGCGAACCAGCCCCCACCCACAAGGTCGTGGTACACCGTCATTCGCCGGCCGTTTTCCAACTCCACCGCGAAGTACCGCCGCGCAATCTCGTCGCGCCACCACTCGTCGTCGATGCGCCAGCTTTCGTGGATCAGCCGCACTCGTTGAAACCGCCCCTGCACCACGATGGCAAGCGGTTCGCCTGTGGCGGTCGCTTCCACCGCCGTTGGTTTCGGCTGGTTCAGGAGCCGTAGGCCACCAGCGCCACCTGCCGCTCCGGGATTCTCGACCATGGTTGCACCTCCACCACGCGGTAGACCTGCGCATCGCCCGCGCGCGCATTCAACTGTTCGATCGCTTCATCCAGTTCTCTCTGGCGGCGTGGACCGAGTTGCCAGAGGTTGCCCTGGTGCGCGTACTCGCTGCATAGCCCCGAAAGCGTCAGCCCAATGCCTATCGCGGCCGCATCGAGCTCCAGCCGCTCGATCTTTCCGCGCAGCACGAACACCATCCGCCGGGCGTCGTTCGTTGGTTCACGAAACACCACCCGCCGCGAGACTTGCTCGCCGCTTTCGAGCCCCAGCCACCAGTCCACCCGCCGCACCGTATGGCCGTGTACGTCCTGGTGTGCCAGTGCCCGCTGCAGCAGCGCCTCCGTGCCCACCACCAGGGGCTCGCTCGAAGCCGCGGGCGCCGGCAGTTCAATCTCCTCGGTAACACGAACCTCGTCCCGCTGGGGGATGATGCGCGATTGGTCTTCGCCGCGCGCCAGCCCGCGCGCCCGTGTGCCATCCGGGCCGAACTGCGCCTGCATCGCCGAAAGCGGTATCTCTGCGACTTGCCCCAGCCATTCCAGCCCAAACAGCCGCAAGCGCATGTGCATCACCGGATCCACCGGCAGAACGTCCACAGGCGCGGTCGCGAGGAACTCGCGTTCGCTCCCACCTGGCACCAGCAGCCAATTTTGGATTTTGGATTTTGGATTTTGGATTGGCACTCGCCGTCTCGAATCGTGAATCGTGAATCGTGAATCGTGAATCGCTCCTGTTCCCTGTTCCCTGTTCCCCGTTCCCTTTACCGCCGCCACATGCGCCACGAACACACTCTTCCCCGCCCCCAACCGCACCGGCAGCCGTGTCTGCCCGGCGATGCTTTCGTGCAGCTGGGCGAGGAACTCCTCCTCTCCCAGGGCATTCATCCGCGCCAGTCCGCTGATATCGAAGTGCACGTGTCCCGGGCTCACGGCCTCGACCAGGGGACTGCGTTCCCTCACGAGTTCCGTCAGCAGCGCTGCCTCAGCCCGCGCGAAACCCTCCTGCATCGGTAGAAACACCGCGTTCGGGCACAGCGCCAGGGCCCGCCGGAGCGTCGTCCCCACGGTTACGCCGGCCGCCAATGCTTCGGGCGAACACGCCGTTACGGCCGCGTGCTCTTCCGGCGCGCCACCCACGATTACCGGCCGCTTGGCCAGCTCCGGGTGGTCGCGACGCGCCAGCGCGACAAGGAAGTTCGGTACGACAAGACACGCCACATTCATGGGATCTGGAAGTATAGAACAAACGTTCTAAGTTTCCCAGACCCAGACCAGGTGTAAGTGTGAAGAGTTTGGCCGTTTGCGGGATTCCCCAGGAGAGATGCCCTAGAAATTGCCCTTGTGCTGACATCCGTCCACGGCCAGTACCGCGCCGCTCAGCCAACTCGCACGAGGTGAGGCGGCGAACACGACGACGTCCGCTACTTCTTCCGGTCGCCCCAGTCTCCCAAAGGGAATAGACGAGCGGACGCCTTCGTACATCGCCGGCATGCCGTTCTTGACCATCTCCCATACCCCGCCAGGGAATTCGATAGAACCTGGTGCGACGGTGTTCACGCGGATGTTCTTGGGCCCCAGATTGACCGCCATGGTCTTGGCGTGGCTGAAGAGCGCTGCCTTGGCGGCGGCGTAGGGCGCGGGCGATCCACCCTCAACTCCGGAGACCGACGAGATGTGGATGATGGAGCCACCGCCGGCCGCCTCCATCCATGGCACTACCTTTGTGGTCGCGCGCACACTGGCCATGATGTCGATGGCGAAGGCAGCTTGCCAGCCGGCTTCGTTGTCTGTCGTCGCGAACGCTGAGGCGTTGTTGATCAGCACATCCACGCCGCCAAGTGCTGCGTGGGCGGCCTCCAGAAACGCATGCAGGGAGTCGGCGTTACCTACGTCACAGGTGGCTGCGAACACCGTGCCCCCGCCAGCTCGCAGTTCGGATGCTGTTGCTTCCAACGTTGCGGCGGTGCGGGCGCAGATTGCGACCGCAGCCCCCTCGGTGACGAACGCCTCGGCGATAGAGCGGCCGATGCCCTTGCTTGCGCCTGTGACTACCACGCGCTTCCCACGAAGTCCCAGGTCCATGCGTTCCCTCCAGAATGTAGCTGCGAATCGTACGGCGTCGCTCTCTTCGCAACAACGGGCAACAGAAGGTATCTGCCGACAACCCTTGCCTTGCTCGCGGCTACACAGCGCCAGCGGTTCGGGTGTCAGTCGAGCGGGGGCACCGTCTCCAGATCCGCCAGAATCTCCCCGTGAGCCTTCGAATCCTCAGTAGCCTCCGTGCCTCTGTGGTTGATCCCCGCCGCCGCCAGCGTGGCTTCGAACGCAGCGATCGCTACTTCGATCTGGCCGTCATCCGGGACCTTCGTGGTCAGTGCCTGGAGGGCGATATTCGGCACGAACATTGCATGAACAAACGCGTTGCCGCCGTAGCGGGCACCGATCCGCAGGATTTCGTAGCTAATCCCTGCCACCAGCGGCATGAACACGATGCGCGATGCTGTCCGCACCAGGATTCCCTTGTCCACCGCGAGGTCGAAGGCGAAGAACGTAATCAGGGCCACGAACACCACCACCAGCAGGAAGCTTGTCCCGCAGCGGGTATGCTCCTTCGGGTACGGG
>JANPDX010000679.1:0-1954 GCA_031431695.1 Dehalococcoidia bacterium | reverse complement strand
ATGATTTCGGATTGTGGATTTTGGATTTTGGATTGTCAGATGGTGCCCGCCCGACTCTACCTCGCCCCAGGCCTGGTGAATCGCCCGGGGAGCCTCTTGTGAGCGCGCTCGGTCAATCCGAAATCCGAAATCCGAAATCCGAAATGGCCCCGCCCTCCGGCCCGGACCCGCTCCGCACCATCTGGAACCTGCTTACGAACGTGAAGTTCGCACTCGTCCTCGTCGGCCTTGCCCTGACCAGCGGGATGATCGGCGTTGTCATCCCCCAGGTCCCCGGCCCCATGCGCGCCAACCCCGCCGCCCGGTCTGCCTGGATGGAGCTGCGCCAGGAATCCTATGGCCCCTTCACGAACACGATGGACGGCATGGGCCTGTTCGACGTCTTTCATTCGGCCTGGTTTAACGGCCTCTGGATGGTCATCATCGTCGCCGTCACGGTCTGCGCGGTCAGCCGTTTTCGTCCCACCTGGCGAAGCGTCCAGCGGCCTCAGCTCATGGTCTCGGACGCCTACTTCGAACGCGCCCACCATCGAGCCAGCTTCGCCCATGCTGGCGGCCCCGCTGCCATCGAGGCCTTGCTTCGCAAACGCCGTTACAGTGTTTCCACATCCGAGCAGCGTGACGGCGACACCTACCTCTTCGCCGACCGCTTCGGCTGGAGCCAGTACGGCACGTTCGTCAGCCACCTGGCACTCCTGATGCTGCTGATCGGCGCGCTCCTCACCACCATGGCCGGATTCGACAAGACGTTCATCTTCGCCGAAGGCTCGCCCGAGGCTTCGATCTTCGATAGCGCCGGTCCCAACCAGCTCTTTATTCAGGTGCTCGATTCCTACCGCGGGCTCGATGACCAGGACCGCATCATCGACTACCACAGCATCATCGAAGTCCGCCGTGGCGATGAAGTGAAGACCTGCAAAACGACCGTGAACGACCCCTGCCACGCCTTCGGCTACAAAGTGCACCAGGCCGCGTGGTTCAACGACCTCGCCCATCTGCGCATCACGAACGCCGATGGCCGGGTCATCATCGACCAGAACCTGGACTTCAACAGCGAGAGCACGGCCGTCCCTACCATCCGCGTCACAAACGCAAAGGGAGCCGTCCTCTTTGATGGAGAGCTCCCACAGATGGCCACCGACCCCGGCGAAACGCAAGCGCGCGAGGACGACTACGCCACCGCCAGTCTCGTCTTCCCGGCCTCGCCCGATGCCACAACTGGCCCGCTCTACCAGGTCGCATGGCGAATTAAGGACGGCACGATGACGTTGCTCGTCGCTGGCCCGGACCTTGCACCGGCCGCGATCACTCCCGGCCAGTCGGTACTTGCCGGGGAGTACCGAATCGCCCTCGTGGGCGCGCGACCCATCCCGGCGATCCAGGTTTTCGATATGCCCGGCGCCACCACCGAAGCGGGCGCGACGGTCCAGATGCCAATCGGCTTCGGCGGCCAGCCCTACCTGCATGTCACGGGCATCGACAACGAGTCCATCATCCTCGCGAAAGACCGGCCGGTGACCACGGAAGCCGGGTATACCTACACCTTCCGCGGACAGGTTGAAGCCTCCGGCGTCAGCGTCCGCCGCGACCCCGGAGACACCTTCATCTGGCTGGCGGTCGGCATGGCCGTGGTCGGACTTGCCATTACCTTTTACATCCCGCGCCGCCGCATCTGGGTGAAAGTCACCCCCACCCGCACCTACATGGCCGGAATCGCCGAAAAGACCATCCGCCTCGGCCGCGAAATGCGTTTTATGGGCGCGGAACTGGGCGCGGAGAATGTGCTGCTGGAGAGCGACACCCGCCGGGAAGAGTAGGTTCCCGTTGACCTCAGCAATCCCCTTCGCCTACTGTTGGCACACTCGAAACCGGAGGCCCACCCGCCATGAAAAACGCTACCGCTACTTCCTCCCGCGCCCTTCGGATGAGCCCCACCAGCCTGGCGTAGCTGCCC
>JANPDX010000678.1:0-1908 GCA_031431695.1 Dehalococcoidia bacterium | reverse complement strand
GTGCGCGGCGTGGGAGGTCGAAGTGCGGGCGCCGGCGATTCGGCAGCGTGCTTACCGCGGGACGGCGCTGATCGAGCTCGGGTTCAAGCCGTGGGGGTACGCCTGGCTGTTCCCGAAGGGGGAGGTGCTCTCGATTGGGATCGTGCTGCCGCCCGAACAGGCCGGGACGATGAAGGATCAGGTCCGGGCGTACATCGATTCGCTGGGCCTGAGTGGAGCAAGCATCGACATCGCACGTGGGCACAAGGTCCGCTTTCGGCGCGGCAACGAACGCATCGTGAACGAGCGGGCGCTGCTCGCCGGGGACAGCGCCGGGCTGGCCGATGAGTTCACCGAAGAGGGCATCTCCTACGCGGTGGAATCCGGCCGGTTGGCGGCGCGGACCGTGTTGCGCGGGCTCGGCGGGGGCGACATCGCCGGTTATCAACGCGACGTTGACCGCGAAATCATGCCGGAGCTGCGGGCGGCGCGGCAGATCGGCTACCTGTTTTACCGGATGCTCGCGCGGGCTCCGGGGCCATGGATGTTCGCCAGCGCACACTTTCCGTACCTGTGGGAAGCGTTCTTCGCGGTACAGAAAGGCGAATCGACGTATGCCCGCGAGGCGGCCCGCATCCCGCTGTTACCGGGCCTGGCGCAGCGGATGCTCGAACGGAAGTGACACACAGCCCGGACGAAGTCATGGAGCTGCTGACGCCGGTCTATGGCCGGCCGGTGGCGCAGCCAAGCCACGACCCGCTCGCGGAACTGATCCTCACGGTGCTTTCGCAGAATACGGCGGATACAAACAGCGGGCGGGCGTTCGTGCAGATGATGCGCCGGTATCCCTCGTGGCAGGCGATTGCGGATGCGCCACCGGAAGAGCTGGTGGCGACGATCCAGAACGGCGGCCTCGCGCAGCAAAAGGCGCCGCGGATCCAGGCCATCCTGCGGGCGGTCGCGGAACGGTCGCCGGAGTGGAACCTGGGGTTCCTGGACGATCTTTCGTTGGAGGAGGCGCGGTCGTGGTTGCGCGGGCTGCCTGGCGTGGGGCCGAAGACGGCGGCCTGCGTGCTGTTGTTCGCGCTGGGGAGGCCGGCTCTGCCCGTGGACACGCATGTCGAGCGGGTCAGCAAGCGGCTCGGGCTCATCCCGGCGAAGGCGACGGCGGACCAGGCGCATGAACTCCTGGAAGCTGTGGTGGCGCCGAACGATTACTACACCTTCCACATGCTCCTGATTAAGCACGGGCGGCGGATTTGTGCGGCGCGGAAGCCGTTGTGCGAGCGGTGCCCGCTGGTGGAGTGTCCGGGGCGTTCCCTCACCCCCGACCCCTCTCCCAGGTCTGGGAGAGGGGAGTAATCAGCAGTGGCGCTGACGGCGAGCGATTGAGCCGTAATACTGGTTGGGATGGCGGACAACCTTTTCACAATGCTTTCGGCGTTCCGGCAGGGTTCGGCGGCATCTCCGTTCGAGAACTATTGCACGAGTGCGCTCGCGTACTTCCTGAAGCGGCGGCACCGGATGCTTTCGGCGTTGATCGCGCAGGCCGCGGGTACGGGCACGGAAGAGCTGGTGCTGGTGGAAGTGCAGCCGCGGCTCGCGGACGCCGGTGTCGCGGACTTGCTGTTGACCTACGAGGGCGGGAAGCGCGTGCTCATTGAGGTCCAGGTAGAGGCGAATTCGGATGAGCGCATGCTCGCGGGGTTCGAAGCGGTCGGGAGGCAGTGGAGCGAACAGCCAGCGTTCCTGATGCTGGGGCTGCGAACCGAAGGCGTCCCGGCGCCGTGGCAGCCGATTATGTGGACGGACGTGCTGGAAGCGGTAGACGACGACCCGGACCCGATTGCGGTCGAGTTTCGGGAGTTCGTGCTCAACGACATCCTCGGGCTTGGCGAGGTACCGCTCGAAGAAGCGCTGAGTACGAAC
>JANPDX010000677.1:0-9700 GCA_031431695.1 Dehalococcoidia bacterium | reverse complement strand
CAACCACGTTGGCGATCGGCGAGACAAGCGAGATACGCCCGAAAGTGACCCACATGATCGGCATCGTCGCTACCGTCGCGGCAAGCGTGAGGGCGGTAGCCTGGCACATCCAGACCGGTATCGGGACATAACGCCAGCCCGTGGTTAGTTGGCGCAGGCGCGCCTCAAAGTGCGGAAAGAGGGTGATGATCCCGGCAGTCGCGGTCGCGCTCAGCAGAAAGCCGGAGTCCGTCGCGAGGGTGGGAGCGACCAACGTCATAGCGATGATGGCGGCGAAGAGCGCCGGCAAGCCGCTCTGTGGGCGGC
The DNA here is from genome assembly GCA_031431695.1 of Dehalococcoidia bacterium. Lineage (GTDB taxonomy): Bacteria > Chloroflexota > Dehalococcoidia > Tepidiformales > Tepidiformaceae > Amarobacter. The sequence goes on along the minus strand of JANPDX010000677.1, from coordinate 9,394 downwards.
CAATCACCGACCCGAAAAGAAAGATCCCGGCCATCAGCCCGGCGCGAAGGACGCTGGGTGCAAAGCCCGCCGCACCGAGATATCCGGCTATGGCAATTCCTGCCGGAATCCAGGCCCACCGCCGTCCTACCGTCGGCACCGCCAGGATATACACAAAGGCGGCGACAATAGTCACGTTCGAGCCGGATACCGCGACGAGGTGCCGGAGGCCGGCGCGATTGAATTGCTCTTTATCCGCGCTCGACAGGCCATCGTCCCGGCCGAAGGCGATGCCGGAAGCGAGTGAGCTGGCCGGTTCGGGGAGACTTCGTTGCAGCGACCTGTCCAGCCTCAGCCGTTGCCGCGTGAGCCAGCGAGCAAGCGAAGCGTCTCCCGCACTGGTGGAAACCACATATGGCCGGAACAACGTGGCCGAAATGCCGCCCCGGGCGAGGTGAGCGCGATAGTCGAAGCCTTCGAACCGCGGTGGAAGGTCGATTCGTCCCTCCAGGGTCAGCCTGTCGCCGGGCAGGAACTCATCGTACTGGTTCAGATACGCCATCACCCGTCCGCCGGAATACGAATCGCCGGAGGTACTGGATAGCGATTCTATCCGTACGACATAACTGTTGGTGATGTCACCGCGATTGGGTTCGGATTCGACGGGTCCAATGAGTCGAACTTCTTGACCAACCAGTCCGATCCAGGGTGGAACGTCCGTGCCACTCCCGCGTTCGAGACGCCAACCACCCACGACGGCCGCGAGGGTCAGACAGACTGCAAGCGCGTAGCGGCCTCTTATCGGGCCGACGGCGATGAGCGCCGGCGTGCTGGCAGCCAGCCACGCAGCTCCCATCCACCACGGGGCGTCCCACACCGCCACGGGAACCATCCCAACTATCCAACCGAGCCCGATCGCGATGAGTCTCACGGGCGCGGACAGTACCAGTTGCCGGCGAGTAGGGAAAAGGGAAGGGCCCCCGAAATCGGGAGCCCGTCTCTCATCTCGCGTTCAGGATTCGATCAGACGCGAATCTTCGCGAGAACCCCCTGGAGGTCGATGTACGAGTCCGCGGCGTTGCGAAGGTTTGCTGCTGTGCTGGTTCCGACAGCGGCGACTTCAACGCGGATGCCCTTCGCCTGAACAACCTCTACCAGGCGTTGGAAGTCGCCATCGCCCGAAACGAGACAGACCACGTCCAACCGGTCAAGCATTTCGATGATGTCCAGAGCCATCTCGATATCGACGTTCGCCTTGATTGTGCCATCCGCGAATCGCTTCAGTGGTTTGGTGACAACCTTGTAGCCCTTGCCGAGGAACGGCTCCGCAAATCGCTGAGTCTCCAGGCTTACGCCCGGGTCGTCGTGGACTGGTGAATAGGCGATGGCGCGAACCAGGTTGCGTCCGTCGGTCAGGAGGGCGAGTACCTTCCTCCAGTCGGCGCGCGCACGCAGACGGTCGAAGGCAAGTTCAACGTTGGCGGCGTCAACGAAGACGCCCACGCGTGCTGGCGGGGCGCCGCTGGCAGTGGCTCCACTGCTTCCGCGCCGTCCGGAGTCCTCCGTTGCCCGGATGAGCTGCTCGATCTGGCGGCCCTGGTTTTCAATCGTTCGAACGAGGGCCGCAAGGTCGACTGGACCGGCCTCAGCAGCGGCTACAGGGGCTGGCTTGCGTGCCGCCGCGGCTCGCCGCGGAGCCGGTGCGGCCGGCGCCTGTTCTTCCTCGCTAGATACTTCAGGTTCAACCGGTGGTTTCGCCGCACCACGAGCGCGCCGCGGCCGTGCGGCGGGGGCAGGGGGCGCGGTCGTCTCTTCCTCGGCCGTCTCGGCGCCGGAGGTTTCAAGACCTTCCGCGCCGGGTTTTCGGCGGCCCCGCCCGCCGCGCGTACCGCGCCGGGTGGTCTTCTTGAGCGGCTCGTCGAGCGCTTCTGGTGTGGGTTCGGGGAGTGTTGGCTCCGGTTCGATGGCTGGCGCCGTCTGTGGGCGCTCGCGCCGAGGGAAAATGTTAAGAACCATGTTGTGGGTTACCTGCCCATCCTTTGCAAAACACTGATGCGGGCAGCGACGTTCTTCGCGATTCTTTCGATCGCCCTGGCCGATTCTGATTCCGGGGCGCCAATTACAACGGGAACTCCGCGGTCGGCTCCTTCCCGGACGGCTGGCTCAATCGGAATCTCGCCGAGGAAGTCGATACCCAGTTCGTCGGCGGCTCGTGCGGCCCCGCCGTGGCCGAAAATGTCGTATCGCTGGCCCGTATCCGGCGCTACGAAATAACTGAAGTTCTCGACCATGCCAAATACCGGTACGTCGAGTTTCTCGAACATTGCGACCGCCTTCATCGCGTCTTCCACCGAGACATCCTGCGGACTCGAAATGATGATCACCCCGGCTATTGGCGCGTCTTGCGCCATGCTCATGGCGGCGTCGCTCGTTCCCGGCGGAAGGTCGATGATCAGGTAGTCCAGGTCGCCCCACGGGACGTCATGCAGCAATTGCCGCACGGCGCTTCCGATCATCGGACCCCTCCAAACGACTGGAGTCCCTTTTGGGACCAGGAAGCCGATCGAGACGACTTTCACTCCGTGGCGCTCGACCGGGCGCAGTCCATCACTCGATCCCGTTTGCAAGCCCTGGGGCAATCCGAACATCGTCGGGAGGTTTGGGCCAGTGATGTCCGCGTCCACGAGGCCCACTGACGCACCGGCTTTCGCCAGGGCCACGGCAATGTTCGAAGCGAGCGTCGATTTTCCGACGCCACCTTTGTTGCTCGCGATGGCGATGATGTTGCGGACACCCTCTATCTGCTTCTGGCCCTCTTTGGGGGTCGATGCGCGCACGTTCGCTCCCCACGTAAGCGTCACGGTACCGATGCCAGGCATTCCCTGGAGGGCCGCCCGGATATCAGTCTCGATCGTTTCCTTGAGCGGGCAGGCCGGCGTCGTAAGTTCGACCGTGAGACTGACGGCCTCGCCTTCGATGGACAGGTCCTTGATCATCCCGAGCCGGACGATACTGGCGTGCAATTCCGGGTCTTGGACGCGGTCGAGCGCGGCGAGTACATCGTCGCGATTCGCGATTGTGACAGTGGTCATTACGTTAGAACATGCCTTCCTGGCAGCGGCAACGGCGTGATCGAAAGCCGTGCGAGCAATGAATGCGCCGGCAACGGGGTGCCGGTAAGGAGATCGTAGCCGGTTCTTACCACACCCGGCAAACCTTCCCTCAAGTTTACATGGCGGGCGGCTACGGTGGACGTGGCCATTCGAAGGCGTGCTACACTGATTCTACCGTCCGGTAAGCACAACAAAGGAGAACGAATGACAGAAACGAAAACGCTAGAGGTCGTCGGGTCGGCGATGTGCCGGCACCACTGGGTCATCGATACTCCAAACGGCGCTCTCAGCGGTGGACGCTGCAAGCGCTGCGGTATCGACAAGGAATTTCGTAACTCCACTGAGGAACCGCTCTGGGACAACGACAGCTTCAGCCTGAATGGCTCCAGGTATCGCGGTCGCCGAGGACCATCCCAGTCCTGAACGACTGTTCCATCGCTTCCAACGGCCGGGCCAGTATCCCGGCCGTTTTCGCGCCTGCGCACTCGATGAGTCTGGTGTTGGTAGACTGCGGAGTATGGCGCCGTACCTCCAGGTAGACCTCGCTCCGGGACGAAAGAACAGCCTGCTCATCAAGAATCCCGTGATGCCTGCGAGCGGCACGTTTAGTTGGGGCCTCGAATTTGCGAAGCACTTCGACATCGAGCGCCTTGGCGCCGTCGTCTCAAAGGGCGTGACAATGGTTTCGCGGGCCGGGAACGCACAACCCCGCGTCGCGGAGACCCCCGCCGGAATGCTCAACTCGATCGGTCTCCAAAACATCGGCATCGACGCCTGCATTTCCGATATGGCGCCACTCTGGAGCCGCTGGAACCTACCGGTCATCGTGAACATCGCCGGCGATTCGATAGAAGAGTTTGGCGAGATGGCGCGGATGCTCGACGGCGTTCCCGGAGTCGCGGCGCTGGAGCTCAATATCAGCTGTCCCAATGTCGATATCGGTGGCATCGAGATCGGGCAAGACGTCGCCTCGTCGGCGCGAGCTACGCGGGCGGCAGTCCGCAATACGGACCTCCCGGTCATCGTGAAGCTGACGCCCAACGTCACCGATCCGGTTGCCCTGGCGGTGGCCTGCGAAGCCGAGGGCGCCGCCGCTATCTGTGCGATCAACACGGTCCTGGGCATGGCAGTTGACCTGAAGCGGCGCAGGCCAGTCTTGCCGCGCGCTCGCGGGGGTCTCAGTGGGCCAGCTATCAAGCCAATCGCCCTGCGGATCGTGTACGACGTGGCCCGCGCCGTGCGTGTCCCCGTTATTGGCTGCGGCGGGATCAGCACCGGTGAGGATGCCATTGAGTTTCTGATGGCTGGAGCCTCGGCCGTCCAGGTTGGTACCGCAACGTTCTCAAATCCGCGGGCCTTGTTGGATGTTATCGAAGGCATGGAACACTGGATGGCCGCTAATGGCGTGGATGACGTCCAACAGCTAATCGGCTCCGCCCTGCCGCCTCGCTGAAGGCCCCATTCCGCCAGAAGCCAGCAGGCTGGTACTCTGGATAAATCGGGGTGTAGCTCAGCCTGGTCAGAGTGCTTGCTTTGGGAGCAAGAAGCCCCCAGTTCGAATCTGGGCACCCCGACCACGTCAGGTTCACTGGCGGCACGGTGCCGCGGACTCGCACCGCGACGACGATCTGGCCCGGTGGTTTTGCCCGCCACCTGAGGCTCGCCTACCATGACCGGGCATCCAATCGACTGAACAGCCGGGTAAAGCCTCCATGAGTGAAGAGTTCGGAGTCGACCTCGACCAAGTCTTCAGGGCCATTGATTCCGCTGAAGTCCTCGTCGTCCGTTTCCACCTTATTGACAAGCGCCTCCTTGTCGACTTCCGAACGTCGAAGTCCTCCGGGCCGATTATCAAGATTGTGCCCCGCGCGGAATCAATCGAAGACCGGTTCCGGTCGATAAAGCGATTGCGTCCCGAGCTTCCGATACCGGAACGGCTGCCAGCATTTCAGTGGCCCCGGTCAGTCGCGGTACTCCTTGCCTCTGGTGTCTGGCAACGCCTGGTCGATCGCATTTCGGCGCTGGGCGACGATGAGACGACGGAGGCGTGCGGACGCGCCATGGAAGAACTCGTTGCCCTTGAGCGGACTGAGGTAGTCGGAGCAATTCGCGGGGCCGACCACTACCAGACGCTCTGGGAGCGGCAGCGGGTATGACCCATCTGATCGACCTTCGCAGCGACACTGTTTCCAAGCCTTCCGACGCGATGCGCAGCGCCATGGCCAACGCGCCAGTCGGCGATGACGTCTTCGGAGACGACCCGACCGTTCGGCTGCTTGAGGCGCGGGCCGCCGAACTTACCGGCAAGGAAGCGGCCCTGTTCGTCCCAAGCGGCACCATGGCAAACCTCATTGCCGTGCTCACGCACACGAAGCCCGGAGACGAAATCATTCTCGGCGATGAGAGTCACATCTTTCAGTACGAACTTGGAGGTGCCGCGCGGCTTGGCGGCGTTATCACACGGGCACTTCCGAATCTCGAAGATGGTTCGATCGAGGCATCGTCACTGATAGCCGCAATTCGGAAAGAGAACCTTCATTCACCCGGGTCGCGGCTCCTCTGCCTTGAAAACACGCACAATCGTTGCGGCGGTTCGGCCGTCCCGGCGGAAGCACTAGGACGCCTCGCGAGCATCGCCCAGGAGCAAGGCCTTGCTGTCCACCTCGATGGCGCCCGCCTCTTCAATGCGTCGGCAGCCCTGGGGCAGACCCCCGCCGCCCTGGCGACCGGTTGCGACAGCGTTTCGTTCTGTCTCTCCAAAGGGCTCGGTTGCCCGATTGGGTCCCTGCTCTGCGGGTCGCCGGAATTCGTCGAACGTGCCCGCCGCAACCGGAAGATGCTCGGTGGGGGAATGCGCCAGGTGGGTATCGTGGCGGCTGCGGGACTCTACGCACTGGAGAACAATGTCCGGCGCATGGGCGACGATCACATCAACGCGATGGCTCTCGCCGATGGCCTTCGCGAACTCGGCCCGTTTCGCCCGAATTTGCCGCAAACGAATATCGTCGTCGTAGACCTGATTCGTGGCTCCCTCGCGGAATGGCTGTCCGCCTTCGAGCGAGAGGGCGTCCTCGCGGTTGCCTTCGGCCCCAGGCGATTTCGCATGGTAACGCATATTAACATAACGTCTGAAGACATCAGCGACGCCCTGGTGCGAATCCAGAGAGTGGTGGAGACGGTACCGGTTTGAAGAGGCGATACACATGGTTCTCAGTCCCCCTGGTGGGCATCGCCCTGCTCGCGGGGTGCGCTTCGAACGACGAGAAGCCCCTCACGAAAGTCTTTGTTCACGCCCCGTGGACTGCGAGCGAGTCTGCTGAGTACAACCTGGTTATCGAGGACGACCAGATCTACGGGACCTGCACCCTGGAAACGCTCCTGAACGCCGAAGGGCCAAACACGCGGCTTAGCCGGCTTTGTGGAGACGGCGAAAACCGGGACGATGGCACTGTGCTCGTGGAGCCAACCACGCTCAAGCCCATCAATGCGAGCCGTACTGCCTTACGCAAGGAGCGAAAAGTTACCTTCTCGACCATTTATGAGTCGTCGAGAGTGACATTCGCCTCGGATGAGAACGGCAAACAGCGTCAGGCTGAACGGGAATTACCGAAACCTGATGAGACTAGCCCGGAGCCCGGGTACTACGATGACGAGTCGCTGTTATGGCTTGTGCGTGGCATTGAACTACGGGAAGGTTACGAAGGTTCGTACCAGAATGTGAGCGCTGGAACCGGTCAAACGTTCCGTGTCGATCTCAGGGTCGAAAAGCAGGAGCGGGTGAAGGTTCCAGCGGGAGAGTTCACGGCCTGGAAGGTGCGAGTCAGCACAGGGACCGTCACGCAGTTCGCGTGGGTCGATGTCGAGACCCCCAACCGTCTTGTCCAGGCCCGAATCAACGGGATCCAGGACGTGACCTACAAGCTGGTCCGCTTCAAATAACGGCTTCAGCAGCGCAACAGTATCCGGGTAGTTCGGTGGCCAGCCCCCGCCACGCCGAACCGCCGATGGATAGCCAACGTCGATGACGACCAGAACTTCACGCGGTTATCACGCGCTTATGTTCGAAGGGGCTCCGAAATTGCTTGACACCGCATCGCCACGTCACGAAGATTCCACAACGCCTGCCCCAACACCGTTTCACGGACGTGCGATGACCTCCGTTTTTGTAATCAGCCGAGAGCCTCGAATGCGCACTTCAGTGACGGAGTACCTGCGTGACCGAGGCTATGACACAGCCACCGCCGGGACGTACGACGCAGCGATCGAGCATCTCTCCGAATTCCGCCACGACGCGATAGTCACGGACGTCCAGGGTTTGCCCCGCGGCGAAGAGGGTGCGAATTTCGCTCAGTTCAACCAATGGGTTTCGACTGCCTTCCGTTCCGCGACTCCGGCCATGGTTTACTTGCTCCACAAGGGCGCGAGGCGACCCCACTTTCGCATCGAAGGCGCGGTCATCAAGAAGCCGTTTCCGATTGAAGCCCTGGGTGAAGCACTCCGGGAACGAGTCGGCCACCCGCGCCGGGACGGGCGCGACCCCGGCATCGATCTCGACCTTTCTTCGAATACCCTTCGCTCAGGGGCCAAACACGCTCACCTGACCAATATCGAAGCGACGCTCCTTGCCTATCTGATGGAGCACGAGGGCGAGATCCTTCATCCCCGAGATTTGTTGGTTGATGTTTGGCAGTACCACGACGCTGCTGGCGCAAGTACGCTCGTCCGAGCACACGTCAGCAACCTGCGGCGTAAACTTCGGGACGTTCTCGGGTCTTCTGATCAGATCCAGACGATTCGCGGCAAGGGCTACCGTTTCTCCGCGTAGGAGGCGTGTAGTCCTAACCTTACCAGCAAAAGGAACTGAATATGAAGCTCGCAACCGGTATCGGGTATTCCGGCGCGTCCATGCGCATCGACATGGATTTCGTCCTCGACGTCGAGCGCATGGGCTACGACTCGATCTGGACGGCCGAAGCCTATGGCTCCGATGCGGTCACCCCCCTCGCCTACATCGCCGCCTTGACCACCAAGATCAATCTCGGCACGAGCATCATGCAGATCCCCGGCCGAACACCCGCGATGTGCGCCATGACGATGTCGACCCTGGACGCAATTTCTGGTGGACGCGCTCTCGTCGGTCTCGGGCTCAGTGGCCCGCAGGTGGTGGAGGGCTGGCACGGAGTGCCTTACGGCAAGCCAGCCGCCCGGACTCGTGAGTACGTCGAAATCCTGAGGAAGATCTGGGCGCGTGAAGAGGCAGTCTCTTACAACGGGCAAGAATACCAGTTGCCGTACATGGGCCCCGGTGCCAGCGGCCTCGGCAAGCCGCTCAAGAGCATCCTTCACGGCCGCCAGCTGCCAATCTACCTCGCGACCATGGGCCCCATAAACATCCGAAATACCGGGGAGTTGGCCGACGGGTGGCTGCCGATCTGGTTTTCCCCGAAGCGTATGGACCTCTTCCGGCCGGCGCTGGAGGAAGGCTTCAAGCGCGCTGGCAACGGCAAGGGCTACAAAAACTTCGACATCGCCGCCGGCTGCGCCGTCATGATTGGTGACGATGTCAAGGCACTCCTCGCGATGCAGAAGCCGAACCTGGCACTCTACATGGGCGGCATGGGCGCCAAAGAGAAGAACTTCCACAACGAGATGGCCATCAAGTACGGCTATGCCGAAGCGGCGGCGAAGATCCAGGAACTCTACCTCTCGGGACGCAAGCAAGAGGCCACGGAAGCGGTGCCGGATGAACTGGTGGACGAAATGTGCCTCGTTGGGCCCGTGGCGCGCATCAAGGAGCGCTACAGGGCATGGGAAGACGCGGGCGTGACTACAATGATGGTCCAGAGCCGCCAGCGCGAAGGGCTCGCCCTCATGGCTGAAATCACCGGGGCCAGCAAGGGCGGGTAGCATGACGCCGGTGTGCAGGCATGGGCTCTCTTCCTACGGGTCGTAAACGTTCTTCTTGAACCAGTTCCACGGCTGCGCCTCCGCGAAGTGCAGCAGGTACTCCTGCGCCATCTTCGGGATCAGCAGGATGCCCATGGGTATGGCGACCGCTCGCCAGGTGTGTGGAGTCCACGAAGGCTTCCAGCGGCGGACGGCGACAATGTAAATCCACCAGTTTTCGAACATGTTCGGGAAGATGAAGAGCACGATGCGTTGTTCGGTGAGTTCGAAGAGGATCACGCCGATGATGCGAAAGCCGAACAAGGCCAACGCCGGCCAGCGTTCGAAGCCATTCGTCCAGCGCGTGGCCACGTAGAACTCGAAGGCGAGGTAATACGTGTCGAGCACCTTGTCGA
>JANPDX010000676.1:0-4495 GCA_031431695.1 Dehalococcoidia bacterium | reverse complement strand
TCCCAGCATCGCCCGAGTAGCGGCTGGCGTGCGAACCGATGGCGACGGGAGCACCATCGGTCAGGATTGCGAGGCGGTCAGCGGCCGCGTTGGCGGCAAGGATTATCCCCTCGCGATCAACCAGGACCATCCCATCGGCGGAGGATTCGAAGATGGCACGGAATTGCGCCTCGGAATCGCGCAGTGCTGCTTCGGCGTTGCTTCGTTCCGTAATCTCGAGGCCTACCAATATCGCCCCGTCGGGTTGGCCGAACTCGTCGTGCAGCGGGGTGTAGCGGGTTTCCCAAATCCGGCCGTTTAACTCGGTCTCGGCTGAAAAGCTTTCGCCGGCGAGTGCGCGGCGGACACGATCCTGCAGATCCTGGCGATGAGCGTACATCTCGAAAAACGAACGGCCGACGGCATCGCCCTCCTTGCGGCCAAGGTGCGCGAGCCCCGCCCCGCTGGAGTAGCGGAAAACGCCGTCTCTATCGAGGGCGGTGAAGACTATTGGTGTGTTTTGGACAATTTGCTGGAGGTACGTCTCCTGTTCCTTGAGGGCTTCTTCGATGCGGCGCCGTTCGGAGATGTCTTCGACGATGAAGAGGAAGAGTGGGTTCGCCTCGGTGCCGGAGAACAACACCCGACGTTCGACCGGGTAGGTGGTGCCGTCCTTCCTGCGCTGCACCCGCGGAACCCGAAGCTGATCAACCTCCCGGTCTCGCAGTTGGCGGAACATCTCACGGAGGCGTTTTTCACTCGGGTTAACCGTGACGTCGACCGGGCCGAGTTGTCGAATCTCTTCAAGGGAATACCCGAGGTGCTGAAGGGCTGCGGGGTTGGCATCGACGAACTTTAGCGTGTCACCGTTGACCGAATAGATTTCGTTCGGGGTGTTCGTGAGGATGCCGCCGAGCCGGAGTGCCACATCCTCCGCCTCGCGCCTTGCGGTGATGTCCATCATCGTGCTGACCGTGTAGGCCTCGCCTTCCCGCGTAAAGCGAGCCGCTGAGAGCGCAACGCGTATCGCCGAGCCATCCTTGCGGACGGCGCTAAACTCGGCGGACGGCACTTCGCCACTGCCCGCAACGAGACTCAGGTAGGCGGCGTTGGTGGCTGCGCGTTGGTCCTCGCGGACGATGTGTGTGCCGAATTCGCCGATCAGCTCGGCCCGGTCATAGCCGAACATCGCACAGTAGCTTTCGTTGACCTGAACGAGCCTGCCCTCGGCATCGGTGACCGTGAGGCCGACACCTGCCGTATCGAAGGTCAGCGCGAGCATTTCCTCGCTATCTTTGAGGGCACGTTGGACCAGGAAGCGGTCGACGGCGAGGGAGACCTGGCTGGCGAGTGTCTCCATGAGCCGGACTTCTGATTCGAGGAAGCTGCGCGGTTGGTTGTAGTAGACGTTCAGCGAGCCAATGAGACCGCGTGCGGACATGAGCGAAACATTCAGGAAGGAGCGGATGCCTTCGCGCGAGATATTTTCTCGGAAGTCTTCGGGAATGGGTGCGGTGGTGATTTCGTTGACAACAAGAGGTACGCCGAAGTCATCGCCTCGGTTCCAGAAAGCAACCCGGCCCATAGCCTGCTGGTATTCGGCGGAGAGTCCGCGAGCGCCGGCGTAAACGGTGGAGCTGGCAAGCAAGAAATCGGCAGCGCGAACAGCTACGCGGTCGGGCTCGAACAGTGTTTCAAGTGCATCCATGGTGGCTTCGATGATTTCGTCGCTGGCCACTGCGCGCGACATACGGTCGCGCAGGCCGGAGAGTGCACGCTCCTCGAGCAGGTTCCGAGCGACGGCCGCCTGGGCCGCTTTGCGCGCGGAAATATCGCGGCAAATCCATGCGAGCGCGAGTACATCGCCGGCCTCGTTCCTGACAGGAAAGCCTTCAATTTCGACATCGACCACGGCGCCGTCTTTGCGGCGGCGCGGGATTTCCCGGCGAACTGACCTCGCCCCTGCGAGCAGATCGCGGCGGGCCTGTTCCAGTTCTTCGGGAAGGCTCTCGAATTCCAGGAACTGATCAGTACGCCCCACTGCTTCTTCGGCGGTGTAGCCGAAGAGCCGTTCGGCGGAGGGATTCCAGGAGAGGACCGCACGGGTGTTCGCGTCTCGCACGATGATGGCGTCGGTTGCGTTTTCCACCACGGCGGCCAGGCGGGCGACTTCAGCCTGGGCGGCTTTTCGGGCGCTGATGTCCCGCGAGAAGCCGGCAACCGCGAGCACTTCTCCAGTGCCGTTTTTCACCGGGAACGCATGGTGTTCAATCTCGACTAAGTGTCCATCCTTATGGCGGCGGCGGAACTCGACTCCACTTGCGAGGTCCCCACGCCGAAGCGATGCCCATCGGTCCCCGCTGAGGGCGGGGTCGAATTCCGTATCGAGGACCGCGAGCGGGATCCCGATCACTTCCTCGGCGGTGTAGCCGTAGAGGCGCTCGGCGGCGGGGTTCCAGGTGAGGATGGCGCGCGTGGTCACGTCTCGCAGGATGATTGCGTCGGCGGCCTGCTCGACGACGGCGGCGAAGCGGGCGATTTCGGCCTGGGCGGCTTTGCGGGGGCCGATGTCACGGGAGACCCATGCCACGCCGGAGCGGTTTCCGGCGGCGTCATTAACGACGAACCCTTCCAGTTCCACCTCGATGATCGTCCCGTCCTTACGACGCCTCCGCAGTTCGCGCCGGGCGCTTGCCGTGCCGTCCTCGATTAGGCGGCGAGTAAGCCCCGGGTCGAAGGTTCCTTCGAGCGCGAGGAACTGGTCTGTCCGACCGAGTGCCTCGGCTTCGCTATAGCCGTAGAGTGCCTCCGCGCCCCGGTTCCAGGCGATGATCGCTTCATTTTCGTCTCGCATGACGATTGCATCGGTCGAGTTCTCGACGACAGCGGCCAGCCGTGCGACCTTCGTTGCCGCCGCTTTTCGCGCGGAGATGTCGCGCGAAGAGCCGGCAAAGGCGACCACGTCGCCAGCGGCGTTTTTCACCGGGAACACATCGAGTTCAACCTGGATGATTGTGCCGTCCTTGCGCCGCCGCCGAACCTCCACCCCCATTCCCGGGTCTCCCCGGCGAAGTGACGCCCAACGTTCCTCGCTGCGGGCCACTTCCTCTTCGGCATCGAGCACCGCGAACGGCATCCTGAGCGCTTCTTCGGCGGTGTAGCCGTAAAGGCGCTCGGCGGCAGGGTTCCAGACGAGGATGGCGCGTGTAGTCACGTCTCGCACGATGATGGCATCGGCGGCGTGTTCAACAACGGCGGCAAGGTCGGCGATTTCGGCCTGGGCCGCTTTTCGCGCGGAGATGTCGCGGGAGAAGCCGGCAAAGGCGACCACGTCGCCAGCGGCGTTTTTCACCGGGAATGCATCGAGTTCAACCTCGATGATTGTGCCGTCCTTGCGCCGCCGCCGAACCTCGACCCCCATCCGCAGGTCTCCGCTGCGAAGAGCGTCCCACCGCTCCCGGCTGCGAGCGGCGTCTTCTTCGGCATTGAGGTTGGCCAGCGGCATGCCCAGTGCTTCCTGCGCCGTGTATCCGTAAAGACGCTCCGCGGCCTTGTTCCAAACGATCGTCTTGCCATCGGCGTCGCGTGCGACGACCGCGTCGTTCGAGGACTCGACGATGGCCGCCATGAGCGCTATCTCAAGTTCGAAGGCCTGCTTCGGAAACGCGTCACGGAACACGCTGGCGTGGCCGATGGCTTCACCGGCGCCATTCGTCAGCGGCAGAGAGTGCGTTTCAACGGTGACGACGGTTCCATCTTTTCGGGTGCGGCGCGCCAGGCCGCCGGATTCCACATCGCTACCGTCGCCGAGGAGAAGGGCAAGGCTGAAACCGATGGCTTCCTGCGCCGAATACCCGAAGAGCCGTTCCGCCCCAGCATTCCAACTGGTCACCCGGCCATCGGAGCCGCGAAGGACAATGGCGTCGTCTCTGGATTCCACGAGCGCAGCCAGCTGAACCACCAGGTCGGCGGAGTCCATCGCTGCCCGCATTTCGTCCCTCATGCCCGGTTGCCTGCCACCTTCGTCTTCAGTCTCACAGCCGTGGTGGTGGTCACAGGCTGGCCCGCGCGCAAAAGCGCCGGGCTGGCAAAGTCAAGTCCCCCGAATTCTACGCCGGGATATGCGGCGCCACACTAAGGACTTTCCCGCATTCGAGGACCATCGTGGCTACCTGGCTCGCTCCCTCCGCCCAACCCGGGACGGCCCTGCGCCCGTATACTCGCTGCTCTACAGGAGGGATCAGCTTTGGAAACTTTCGATGGCCGTGTGGCCGTGATAACCGGTGGCGCGAGCGGGCTCGGGCTGGCAATGGCCCAGCGCTTCGCCGAGGCCGGAATGGACATCGTCATCGCCGATATCGAAGCTGAACCGCTCGCGATGGCCGAGGCGGGCGTGGCCGCGAAGGGCGTCAAAGTCCTGCCGCTCAGGACAGACGTCGCGAAGGCGGACGACGTCGAAGCGCTCGCGGAAGCAGCCTACCGGCGCTTCGGAGCCGTCCATGTCCTGTGCAACAAC
>JANPDX010000675.1:0-2276 GCA_031431695.1 Dehalococcoidia bacterium | reverse complement strand
TGACGCGCCGGCACCTCCATGTACTCGATGGAGAACCCCTGGCGATCGTCGCGCAGAGAGAGCCCAGCCAACGCATGCAGAGGCCTGCCCCACCTATCCCGGAAGCGTATCGTCTCGTGTATCTCGAGCTCCTCGCCGGTGATGAGCTTGCTGATGCCTTCCAGCATGGTGATGTCGACCGGTTCGTGGGGGTCGGTGAACAGGAGTTCGTTGAAGCGCTTTCCGATCACAGCGTCCACCCGGTAGCCGAGGGTGCAGACGAGGTCGTCTGGCATATCCGTGATGACGCCGAGTCCATCGGTCTCGATGACGCCACCGCTATCCTTCAATGGCTTGCGCTCCGGTGGCTGGACGACGATGCCAGCCAGGTTGCCATCGATTCCAGTGTCCGCGTTCCAGGTGCCGATGATGGTGCCGCGTTGCATTGTCTGCACCTTGAGTGCATGCAGGCGCTCCTCGAATGCTTTCTCGGTGTGGATGATGTCCTTGCGGCGCGAGACCATTGCTTCCAGATCCGCCCGGGCTTGCCGGGCACCGGCAAGCCCGGGCGGTTGGCGTGGTTGCCGGCACTGGCTTCATTTGACCTTCCAGTCTTGTCGCCGGGAGCGAGCGAGACGACGCCGAAGGCTGCCTTGAGAGTGTTTTGTTAGGAGAGGTCCTCACCCGAGCCATTCACCAGAACCGCGTGGTGTGCCGCCGCAGTCCGAGCGGTCGCGTGGAACGCTGCCGGCCGGTATTAACTCGAAGGTCCGGGCCGCAGGCTTTCACCCAGCTTCGCGACGGCCGACACCAGGTCCGCGCCGCATCACTTGCCTCAAGCCCGAGTCCGGCGGCGGGGAAACGCTGTAACGGGGTTATCGGAAACTCGAAAGCTCCACCGAAGGCGCGTCAATTGTGGACAGCTTGACGCCAATTGCCTCCGCAACTCTCGACCAAATCGCGTCCTCAACAACCTCTAGCCTTCGGAGATAGATGGTCGTGACAGCCAGGCTTGAGTGGTCGAGGAAGTGAGAAACGGACTCGACCGTCTCACCCGCGTCCCGTCGTAGTTTCGCCGCCGAATGTCTCAACACATGGAGACCGCTGGGCGGCAGTCCAGCAGCTTGCAAATACCGCCGAAACCGGCCGTAAACAACCGACTGACTCACTCCGGGCGTCGCAGCCCCAGCCTGCCACAGGGATTCTTCTGGCCTCATGGTGTCGAGGTTCTTGGCGCAGTCCGCGAGCGTTCGTCGAATTGACACCAATGCGGGCCATGCCAACTCACGACGTCCATGCTTCGCGCCCTTGCCAACATAGGAGTAGTAGGCCCGCCCTTCTTCGACCCAAATGTCTTTCGCTTTCAAGTTCATGACTTCGCTCCGCCGTCTGCCAGTGAGGACGAGCGTCAAGATGATGGCTCGGTCGCGACGGCCAGGGACATCATCTGGGATGGCCGCGAGAAGCCGCTGGATCCCCTCCTGTCAATCGCCAGAGTCATGCCGGGTGTGATCGCCAGAGTGACGCCGGTTTCCAGAAGCTGAGTGGGAGGGTTTGCGGGTATCAGGGCGTGGCGGCCTCCTGAGGCGACCGTGGCGCGAGTTTGGCGCGGTAGCTGGGGCCGTCGATGACGAGCTGGTGAGCGCCGTTGGCAAGGCGGTCAAGGGCGGAGTTGGCGAGGATGGGGTCGGCAAAGAGCCCGACCCATTCGGAAACGTCGCGGTTCGATGTGACGATGAAGCTGGCCCGGCGGCGGCGCACAGCAAGGGCTTCGGTGTGGTGCCGTAGTTGTAGCCCGCTCTTGCCGGGCCAGAAAAGGGTCGTGAATCCTAGCTCACCGTCCGCCGGGATCATGGTTGCGGGTTCACGACGGCTTCTTCAACTCGACGATGAGAACGGGCGCACTCGTGGGTTGTTTCGCCCCAGTTGCGGCCTCGACCGTGACCGCCACCACCACGTACTGTTCGAGCGGGGAGCTGGCCGAGAGCCAGGCCCCGTCGCCCGCCTTCACAAACAGGTCGCTCGGTTCAAAGTAGTTGCCGTCCTTGCTGAACCACGCCTGGTAAGCAGTCCCGGCGGAGAGGGGCGGGAGGCCGGTGGCCAAGAGAAACCCGTCTCGATCGCCGGGCATGCGGACAAACGTCGCCTGAACGGAACCGTGCTCGTTCCGTGAGACACTGGCCGCCCCGCGGACCATCGCGGCGAGAAGCTGTGCGTCACGGGAGGCGCCTCCTCCGGGACTCGGGTCGTCGTGGCCGCCGCGGCCAGCGGCGTTTCTACCGATCCCAACGGCGCCG
>JANPDX010000674.1:0-1926 GCA_031431695.1 Dehalococcoidia bacterium | reverse complement strand
GCTGCCCAACGAAGCGCGGCGCATGCTGAATCCAGTCCAGCCGCTCGGCCGTCATGCCCTCCATCTTCAGCACGCGTCCCTTCACGACGGGCCCGCCCGCCGAGTACTTGCCAAGCGTCCAATCCGAATGCACCACGCGGTGGCAGGGCACAATGAACGGTACCGGGTTTCGCGCCAACGTCGTGCCCGCGGCACGTACCGCCCGGGGGCTGCCGGCCTCGCGCGCGACCCAGCCGTAGGGCCGAATGGCGCCGCGCGGGATGCGCGCCGTGGCCCGCAACACGGATTGCTGAAAGGGCGTTAGCCCGCCAAGAAAGGCGATATCGCTTCCGCGTTTGCGCCCTGAAAGCACTTGCTCGGCGGCGAGGCGCATGCGCTTCGATTCGGCGTACCGTGGCGCGAACCCGAGTTCGTCGCTCGCGCGGATCTCGTAACGGCGCATGTCGTTTTCAACCAGGTGTACCAACTGCTCGTCATGGACCACCCGGATCACGCCGACCGCCAACTCGAGGTCAAACCACCACAGGTTTTCGGTGGCGCGCGCCTGGCGTCCGCGCAACTCCGCGCGCAGGGTTTCGGCGAACACCGGGTTGGCCCCGCGGCGCATCTCCGCAAGCACCATTCGGTTCAGTCCGGAATCGTTATCCATGGGTGGTTCAGGCGTCGTGGTCATAGCCGGCCTCTTCCAGGATCTCGCGCAGCCGATTGACTGCGCGGTAGGTGAGTTGTTTGACCGCCGCTTCGCTTTTGGCCATTTCCTCGGCCACCTGCTTGACGCTCCACTCATGCCCGAACCGCAGGACGACGACTTTGCGTTGGACTTCCGGCAACTTACGCACGGCCACTTGCACAACTGTCTGGCGCTCGGCACGTTCCAGTTCGAAGGAAACGGGCTCGTCGATGGGTTCGTCGTGGTCCATGAGTGGGATTTCGCGACCGCTGCGCCGTCCCTTGTCGCGGGCGAGGTTGCGTACAATCGTGAACAGCCACGCCTCGAACGGACGCCCGCGATGCTCGTAGCGATGCAGATTTGTCAGCGCGCGCCGATAGCATTCCGAGGTGAGGTCCTCGGCCCCGGGATGATCCCCGGCAAGCGAAAGCGCATAGCGATAGACCGCTGGCTGGGTGCGGTCGTAGAGCATGGCGAACGCGTCCGGCGAAGTTCTTGCCGCGCCAATCAGCGCCACTTCATCCATACACTCCAAGCCTAACGCGGGCCGGCCACCTTGGTAACGGGGCATCGAGAGCGTATCCTTCTGCCTTCAATCAGGAGGTCTCCCATGCCGAGAGCAGCCAGCGTCGAAGCCGCATTTGCGAAGCGCTATCCCCGAACGGTAAACGCGGGAAAAGACCGCCCGATAGAGCTTCGGCTGATGAATCGCGGCGACATTTCGCGCATGGTGGACTTCGCAAAGGCGCTCCCGCCAGACGACCTCCTGTTCCTGCGGCGCAACATCACCGATGCGGGCGCGGTACAGGGCTGGGTCGATAACATCGAGTCCGGCCAGGCCGTGGTGGTGCTGGCCCTGGCTGAGGGAAATCTCGCCGGATACGCCTCGATGAACCTGAACCTCGCTACCTGGATGCGCCACCTTGGCGAAATCCGGCTGCTCACGGGCTCGGAATACCGTGGCCTTGGCCTCGGCCGAATCCTCGCCGACGAGATCTACTCGGTCTCGCGCTCGCTCGGCCTGCGCAAGCTCAGCGCTCAAATGACGCTCGACCAGGCCGGCGCTCGGGCAACCTTCGAACGCCTCGGATTCCGCCCGGAAGCATTGCTTACGGACTGGGTGATGGACGCGAAAGGCCGCACGCGCGACCTGCTCGTCATGGCTTACGACCTCGAAGGCCTTACGGACACGGTCGACGCGTGACACGTCCGGCGGGCGGCTGGAACGTCCTCCCGCTCGATCTCGACTCGGTCGT
>JANPDX010000673.1:0-1684 GCA_031431695.1 Dehalococcoidia bacterium | reverse complement strand
CTCAATGGCATGCTCGGCATCGGAAACCGGCCCGGCGGATACGACACGGAGCTCGTCAACTACCTCAAGCCGTTTACGGCGACGGTTGCAACGCTCATCTCGGCAGCCCGGCTGAATGCTGAAAAATTAAGCGCAGAGCAGTCGCTCCGAGCCAGTGAGACGAGGCTCGCGGCACAGAACGAGCAACTGCTCCAACTCGACCGTCTGAAGGATGAGTTTGTTGCTTCCGTTTCGCATGAGCTTCGAACGCCCCTCACGTCCATCATGAGTTTTTCGGAGCTCCTCCGAGAAACTGGCCCGCTGCCTCCGGAAGCTTTCGATTTCCTCGACGTCATCGACCGGAACGCGGGGCGGCTGCTCCATCTCGTGGGGGGCCTCCTCCTCCTGGCCCGGCTGGAGTCTCGGACGATTGCCCTGGAACTCGGGCGGACCAGCATTCCTCAAGCGCTGCAGGAAGCCGTGGAGGCGATTCGTCCCCAGGCAAGGTCAAAGGGCATTGACGTGTCGCTCGTGACGAGCGATGGACCGCTCATGTTGGCCGACCGGGTAAGGCTCGGGCAGCTGTTTGACAACCTTCTTTCCAACGCCGTCAAGTTCACGGACGCAGGTGGCGCCATGACTGCCGAGGCCAAGTACGCTAGGGAGACTTGGGAGGTGCGGGTGTCCGACACTGGGATAGGCATCCCAAGCGGCGAACAGGGGGAGTTGTTTCAACGGTTCTACCGGGCATCCAACGCTCAAAACGCCGCAGTTGCGGGGACTGGCCTCGGTCTGGCAATCGCCCGGGCGATTGCGGAGTTGCATCACGGGAGCCTGTCCCTCGAGAGCGCTGAGGGTATCGGGACCACCGTGATACTTGCGCTTCCGGCTGGAGGCTCGACGGAGAACTAGCCATGCCGAAAATTACGGTGCTCATAATTGATGACGACGCCGACATTCGCCTGGCATTGCGCGTGATTCTCACGCGTGCGGGCTACGCGATCCTCGACGCCGCGAATGGGCGCGACGGCCTGCGACTCTTCCACGCTCACCGCCCGTCGCTCATCTTGCTCGATGTGGCGATGCCTGAAATGGACGGATGGGCGGTGCTCGAGCGGGTCCGCGATCTCGAGGATGTACCTGTAATGATGCTCACCGCGCGAGGCCTGGAAGTGGACAAGGTACGTGGTCTGAAGGCTGGCGCCGATGACTACCTGACCAAACCGTTCGGTAACCAGGAACTCCTCGCACGCGTCGAGGCCCTCCTGAGACGTTCGCAAGACCGTGATAGCGCGCCACCAGTCTACGACGACGGGACGCTCGTCGTAGACGTCGGCAACCGGTCCGTGTCCCTCGCCGACCGCGTGGTCCAGCTGACCCCAACGGAATTCCGCCTGCTCGCGGCGCTCGTAAACCATCCTCGGAGTGTGCTTTCGCCTGAACAACTCCTCCGGCTTGCGTGGCGTGACGAGACTGAGATTGGGCCGGAGCGAGTCAAGTTCGCAGTTCACCGACTTCGCAAGAAGCTCGGATGGGATGACTCGTCGCCAATCGAGTCAGTGCGGGGGTTCGGCTATCGATTCACGCCCATGAGTTCGGACCGGTAGGCGCCGCAGCCACCTCCCACCCGAGTCCCCAATCCAGCGAAGCGGATTGCAACAACCACGCCGCAGGTTTTGCGAATCCCATTCAGTCTCTCACCAGT
>JANPDX010000672.1:0-2770 GCA_031431695.1 Dehalococcoidia bacterium | reverse complement strand
TCGATGTAGAGCTGACCGAGGTCACGGGTTTCTTTCGGATTGTTCTCAGCATCGCACTTTACGAAGAAAGCCTGGTCGGCCGTCGCTCCGAAAAGTGCGCCCTGCATCCAGACCGTCTTGAGGAAGGCGCCAATGTCGCGCCGCATCTTGCCCCAGAGGGCCTGGTCGTTGGGCTCGAACACTGCCCACTGTGTTCCGCCTTCGATGGACTTCTCCACGAAGTTGAACAATCGGCGGACGTTGAGGTAACGCCACGACGGGTCGCTGGAGAGCGTGCGTGCGCCCCAGACACGAATGCCACGGCCGGCGAATACGCGCAGGCAGTTGACGCCGTTGGGGTTGAGCACGCTCTGCTCAGAGTTCGTGAGGTTAATCGGCAGCGAAATGACGCCACGAATGACTTCGTTCGCAGGGGCCTTGTGTACACCGCGTTCGCTGTCGCTGCGCGCCCAGATGCCAGCCATGTGTCCCGAAGGTGGGATCGTGATGGTCGTGCTCGGCGCGCCGGGAGTCGGATCCGCGACATTAACCCAGGGGTAGTAGAGCGAGGCGTACTTCGAGTCGTAGCCGGCCACGTTCATGCGCCAATCCTGCGCCTGCTGGGCATTCAGGTCGGGCGGGGTATCGATGATTGCGACGCGGTCGGCCATGCGTTCGCAGTGGGCAATCATGCCGAGCTGGATGGCCTTGAGGCCGTCCATATCGAGGATGCCCGCCTGGTAGGCGGTCATGGCATCCGGCGCGAGGACCATGGTGATCTCTTGAATGGCTTCGAGGCCACCGAGGCCGCTTCGGTCGGTCACATCGCCTTCGAAGTCCGAAGGAGTAATCGGCACGACCGCGGTGGTGGTCTTCGATGGGAGAGCCAGCGGGTAGGTGCCCGGGGCCGGCGCGCGTTCCGCGAGGTTCAGGCCAGCGATCTTGACTTCTTCGAGCTGAATGAGTGTCGAGGTCTTGTTGACCACGTCGAGGGCGTTCTTGGCGCCCTTTGCGAGGTTCAGGCCCTCGAACTTCTCTTCGGCGCCGCCGCCCTTCACCGTGATGGTGAAGCTGTCGTCATCGCCGGCGGTGATATCGACGCTGACTCCAGCTGGCGCACCAGCCTTCGGGAGCGCGCGAAGCGTGGTGGAGCCACCCTTTGCCGTGATTTCCGCGACGGGTTGAGGCGCGGCCCCTTCCGCGACGTCACTGCCAACACGGACGACGTACGCGAGCGTACCGCCGTTGTTGAAGTACCCGTAGACGGAGTGAGCGAGGTACGCGCCCGGGATAAAGCCGCCGAACACGTTCACGAACTGAGTCCAGTTCGCGATCATGGTGGCTTTGCCGGTTGGGCCCTTTTCCGCGATGCCAAGGAAGGCGGCGACAGCGGTTCCGACTGCCTCAATGGGCTTCGTCCCTCTGTCGACTTCTTCGATGTAAACGCCGGGCGTCAGGTATGTTGGCATGAAGGCTCCTTTAGGAATGTTGCGGCCTTGCGACCGGAGCGGCGGTATATTAGCACCGAACGCGAGCAGAGGTGCAAACGTTTCGTTGTGGACGTTCGTGCGGCCCCGTTATTGTTGAGTAGCGGCGAATTTAGAGTTCAACGTCGTATGTGGAACCCGGAACCGCAATGGCCTGCTCACCGCTCTTGCCGTCCGTGGTCTCGTAGCGGATGACATGCTCTCCGGGCGGGATGCCGGGGAAGGAATATCGTCCATCCTCGCCGGTCACAGCCACCAGCGCCGTGCCCGCGACCGTCACGCGCACACCCGCCACGGGAGCAAGCGGGTCACCTTTTTTGTGGGCCGTCCCGGCGACCTGGGTGAATGACTCACGCCAGTCTTCGCCGACCTGCCCGAACCGCAGTTCGCGCGTGGTGACCAGCGGCCCTTCGACCGGGGCGTAAGCTTCGAGCGGCGCCGTGACCACCCAGACCAGCGATGTGCGCAGCTCGTTATCCAGCACGCCCCAAAGGTCCGCTGGCTTCGCGAGGTGGTCGCTCGTCGCTATCCGGGCAAGGAGCGGGTATTCGGAATACATCAGCGAACCCTGGGCATGGCCGATCTCCGGGGTCCGATACATGGAGGCCAGGACACGCGAAAGAATCCGGTGTTCGTCCTCGGGTTCCCGGGTCCACGCGGTGATCATGTAGCTGAGGTCGATTCGCCGAGCTGGCCGCTGGGAAACGAATCCGCCACGACCGTTCATGGACCTCTCTGGCGTGTCGTCTCGGAAGCCGCTGCGCTCCCGGATGTCGTACAAGAAACAGTTTAGCGTCGGACGCGAAAGGCGACCGCTCCACTCCCGCGATGGGCGCTCGAAGGAGACATCTACTTCACCCTGGGTGATCGGCAGATCGGCAATGAGGTGCTGTTTCAGGGTTTCGTCGACGTCATTGAACATGTATCGGAGTCCCGGTTACCGGGCCACTTCCTCGGTTTCACGCTGGGCGTTTCCGGAAAGGACCGATTCCGCCAGCCGGTCCGCTTCATGTTCGAGAGGGTCGTTGGCTGCTCCCGCGGACATGGCGCCGCCGGAGGCTGTCCTGCCCGAGCTCTGCTGTACCACATGCGCGAGCTCGTGCCCCATGAGGTGGCTATCGCCTGAACTGGCATCCGAGCGCAGGAAGATGTCGCTGCCGGTTGTGAACGCTTTCGCGGTCAACTGGCGATTGAGCGTGTCGGACTCGGCGCTCTGGTGGACGCGGACTCCGCTGAGGTCGGTGCCTGTAGCAGATTCCATCTGACCGCGAATGCCGTCCGGCACACTGGAACCCTGGCCGCGC